>DASRCZ010000065.1:0-3686 GCA_035652855.1 Candidatus Acidiferrum sp. | reverse complement strand
GTAGCGTTCGACGGCCATGAGCTTATCCACCCGGACGCTGCCGTACTCGCAGACACGCCCAAGATCGTTGCGGCCGAGATCCACGAGCATAATATGCTCGGCGCGTTCCTTTTCGCTGGCGAGCATCGCTTTTTCGTTGCGCAGATCCTCGGCTTCGTCCTTGCCGCGGGGCTGCGTGCCGGCAATCGGACGGTAAAAGACATCGCGCCCCTGAACCTTGACGAGCATTTCCGGCGAGCTGCCGACAATGGAAACGTCGTTCATCTGGAGAAAGAAAAGATAGGGCGACGGATTGAGCGCACGGAGTTCACGGTAGATCGCGAAGGGCTCGGCGGCGGTCTTGGCGGAAAACCTTTGGCTGATGACGACCTGGAAGATGTCGCCGGCGCGTATGTAACGCTTGCATTTGCGCACGGCTTGGAGGTACTCCGGGCGGGCGAAATTGGAGCTGATTTTCAGGGAATCGGAACGGGATGGGGCACGCGCGGCGGACGGTTTCCGCGGCGCCTCGGCGGGAGGGGGTTGCTCGAGCATTCGGCGAGTGCGTTGGATGTCCCGCACAGCAGCCTCGTATTTCGATTTCAGCGAGCCGGCACCTTTTGTGTAAACGTTGCGCACGACCCAGACGCGATGCTGAACGTGGTCGAAGGCCAGGAGACCATGATAGAAGGCGAGCATGGCGTCGTAGAGGCCGATTTCGTCCCGGAGCCGCTTGGGTAAGCGCTCGATAAGGCGCACCATGTCGTAGCTGAAGTAGCCGATCGCGCCGGCGATGAGCGGCGGCAAGCCTGGCAGGCGAACGGGCTGAAACTGCTCGATATGCGAGCGGAGAAAGCTGATGGGGTCGCGCTCTTCCCAGACCACGCGATTGCGGCCTTCCAGCACGCAGGCGCCATTGGCATACCGAAAGATTTCCTCGGGATTCGCGCCTGCAAACGTGTAGCGCGCGATCTTTTCGCCGCCTTCGACGCTTTCGAGGAGAAACGAGCAGCGCGCGCCTTGCGCAATGCGAAGATAGGCGCTCACGGGCGTGAGCAAATCCGCGGAGAAAACGTCGTAAACCGGAATGAGATTGCCCTGTTTTTCAAGGCGTTTGAATTCGCGGAAGTCGGGCTGAATCATCAGTCAATCACGCCAAGTCTCAGGTTAAGCTTGGCATTATCGCATTTCCCGTTCAGTTGCGCTTCCGGGCGGCGTCCTCCGCCCGCAACTGGCGCAGAACGGCTGCTTGCATGGCGCTGGCCGGTGCGCGCCGCCCCATCCAGAGCTCCCACTGTGCGATGCCTTGCGCGAAGAACATGCGGATGCCGGGAATGGTCAGGATGCCCTTGCGGGACGCAATGCGGAGAAGTTCCGTTTCTAACGGGCGAGCGATCATATCCAGAACGATGCTGCAGTTCAGCTCACTAGGGTCGAGAGGAGAGATGCTTTCGCGCGGAGCCATGCCGACCGGCGTCGCATTAACGACGGCGTCGAAGGAGCTGCTTCTCAGCACGTTTCGGCGAATGGCTTCGGCCCCGGCGGCGCGGGCAAGGTCTTTGGCCGCACTTTGGCGGCGCGCGCAGATGAAGACGCGGGCACCGGCATGGACTAGAGCAAAGGCCGCGGCTCGCGCAGCTCCGCCCGCGCCGAAGAGAAGAACGCGGCTGCCGTGAATCCGCAATCTGCTTTGCAACGCTTGCAGCACGCCGAGATAGTCCGTGTTGCTGCCGACCAGCTTGCCATCCCTTCGCACGACGACGGTATTCACGGCGCCGATTTGCTCTGCAAGCGGCTCGCATTCGGCGAGGTAACGAAGAATGTTTTGCTTGTGGGGGATGGTCACACTGAAGCCACGGATGCCGAGTTGGGGAACGGCATCTATGAAATCGCGAAGATTTTCAACCAGGAATGGGAGGTAGACAGCGTCGATTCCGCGCGCAGCGAAGCCGGCGTTATGAAAGAGCGGCGAAAGCGAGTGCGCGACAGGATTGGCAATGACGCCATAGACACGCGTACGACGTGTCATTTGATGGGCGCGGTAGAGCCCAATGGCTTGCTCGAGCGAGACCTGGCCGGGAGCGGTGGACTGCGAAACGGGTGCATACGCGAGCGCGCTGCCCTCACGCAGTGCCAGCAGGCGGGCCGGAAGGCCGACCTCGCCCATGGGGACGGCGATGACATTCTTGGATCCGCGAGTCACATGGAGAAGGCGCACGCTATCGCGGATGCTTCTGGAAGTCGCAGCGATTTTGATAGCGGCGGCATTCGCATGCCGGCCAAGAGTAAGTCTCGAAAGCGAAGGTGTGCGGTCAAACCGGTGGAGCGATAGCAAAACCTTGGGAAGCGCCGCGTTTTCGGAGAGTATTCGCTTAGGCAGGCGGCGCAGCGTCTCGATTTCGAGATCGCACCAACGGCAGCCGGCTTCCTTCGCGCGAACCAGCCAGGCAAGCTCGGCTTGGGGGCTGCCGCGAAATTCTCCTCCGCCTTCGCGCCGGCGGCAGGTTGCAAGGAAGACCGCGCGACGATGTCCCCTGCTCCGGCGAAGCCAGCCGAGCAGCGCCTCGCGTTCTGCGTCGTTGCGCAGCCAGTCGAGCCGCAGCTCGAGCGTGCGGGTTTTCCGGAGTGCGCGACGGACTTGGCGCCGGGCCTCTCTTGCTGTTGAAGCTGCAACTACCGCGCAGATGCGATCGACGCCCCTGCCGAAAACACCCATTCTCGTGTTCTGCCCGCCAAATAATTGAAAACACAGCTTGTAGCACGCCGTATCAAAAGTGTAAAGCATTGCCGGGCATTTGATTGACGCCCCTGGCCGCCCCTGCTACTTTCGCATAGAAACGTCCCCGCACGGCCCCATTTCGTGCGTGTCATCGAAGGAGTTTTTCGCATGCGAGCAAAAGTTGCTGCATTGTGTCTCTCATTGGGGTTCGCCGCCCTGGTTTGCATCGCGCCGGCCGCTCCGCAGGGAGCTGTGCCCGCCAATATGCCCACGGCCGTGCCCATCACGCAGCCCGGTTACTCGACGGTGAACTGCGCTGGCTTTGTGACCGACCAGAAAGTACCGGATGCGATTCGCCTGATTTCTGGCGAGCAATCGAGCTACAAGATCACGTTCGCGCGCGGCGACTATGTGTACATCAACCAGGGACAAGATAAGGGTGTGCGCGTGGGCGACCGCTTCGCGGTGGTACGGCCTGCGCAAGATCCGCTTCATGTCTCATGGTTCAAGTGGCAGGAAAAGCTGCTCAAGGCCATGGGACAGGCCTACGTCGATGCGGGGCAACTCCGCGTCGTGAACGTCCTGCCGAAGACTTCCATCGCCGAAGTGATTTTTTCATGCGACTACATGCAGCGGGGCGACGTCGTGCGGCCCTATGTGGACCGGCCCGCTCCTCCCTTTAAGGATGCGGCGACGTTCGATCACTTCGCGCCCGTCAGCGGGAAGTCCGTGGGCATGCTGGTGGTCGGCTTCGACTGGGCGCAGGCTTACGGGATGAACAGCACCGTCTATGTGAATCTCGGTGCGGCGCAGGGCGTGAAAGTCGGCGACTACATGCGCATTTTCCGTTACCAAGGCTCCATGGCCGAAACGGCGCCGCAAACGCGGGACTATCAGTTCAAAATGTACGGTTTCGGCAGCGCGCCGGAGCGCTACACGTGGAAGGATTTGCCTCGTGAAATTCTAGGCGAGGGAATCGTGCTGAGTG
>DASRCZ010000064.1:0-5273 GCA_035652855.1 Candidatus Acidiferrum sp. | reverse complement strand
GGCGGAACGAATGACGCCGGCGGTGAAACGCGAGGAGCACATTTCGCCTCGGGCGTCGAAGTCCATCAGAACGGACATGACGAGGCGGTCCTCGCGAGGCTTCAGTGAACAGATGCCATTGGAGAGCGCTTCGGGAAGCATGGGGACGGCGCGGCTCGGAAAATAGACGCTGGTGCCGCGGAGGCGCGCCTCCTGATCGAGCTTGGAAGCGACGCGAACATAGTGAGCGACGTCGGCGATGTGCACTTGGAGATGCCAGCCGTTCGAGCGGCGCTCGACATAAACGGCATCGTCGAAGTCACGCGCGGTTTCGCCGTCAATGGTGACGACCGGCAGGTAGCGGAAGTCCTCGCGGCCGCCACGTTCCGTAACGGTGACTTCCTGGGCGCGGTCCTCGGCCTCAGCCAGGATTTCGGGCGCAAATTCGTGGGGCAGATGGTGCTTGCGGATGATGATCTCGGTATCGACGCCGAGATCGCCGGGACGGCCGAGAATTTCGAGAACACGGGCGGTGGGGGGCGCGCCCTGCCGTGGAAAGCGAATCAATTCTGCGTTGACGACAGCGCCATCGAGTTCGGGCATGCGCGGAAGGCGCTTATGGGCGGATGCGCCCGGCTCGGGCAGGCCGTATTTCCGGCGCAGCGCGGGCGTGGCTTCTTCGCCCGGCGGAATTTCGATCTCATGCTGGACGCGGGTGTCATAAGGGAGGACGACGGCGCCGCGAACTCCATAACGAAAAAGGCCGACAACGGTGGGATTGGCGCGGCCGAGAATCCGCAGGATGCGGCCTTCGACACGGCGGCCTGCAGCGGAGGCTCTCGAGCGCACCAGTTTGATCAGGACGTGGTCGCCGTGCATCGCGTCGCCAATGGAGTCGCGAGGGATAAAGACATCCCCATCGAGGCCGGCGACGGGCTGGTCGGGGACGGCAAAGCCGTAGCCGTCATGGTGGAGGACAAGGCGGCCGGGGATTTCATCGCTGCGGGAGGAGATTGGCTCGCGAGAAACTCCAACGGGAGCGGGTTGAGCATCGCGCTGTCTTTCCAGAAGAGTCCGCTGGCCAGGAAGGCGATAGCGTCCGCCCGGAAGCTCCTCGATGGCACCTCGCTTTTTGAGGCGGGAGAGCAGTTTGAAAAGGGCGCGCTGGCCGGATTTCTTGAGCTTGAGGCCAGCTGCGATGTCGCGCGCCGAGGCTGAATTGCCCTTAAGTTGCAGGAAACGCAGGACATTATCAACGCTTAGTTGGGCAGATGGCGGCATGAAGGCCTGGACGGATAGCGCGAGATGGGCCCGCGCCGCATTGTATTTCAAATTCTCCGCAGCGCTTGAAACTTTTTGAGGATTTTGGTGTTCTTACACGCAGGCCAACACACGACCGGCGGGCCGCCCTCCGTCAGGCTTGCCGGGTCCCCTAACAAGGGGATGATGGGGAGGCAGGAAGACCTGGCCTGCCTCCCTTTTTCTTTTTTTGTTCCTGGAAGCTTGACGCTAGACTGGTGCGCGCTGGGGGCGCGATGGGAACGCTATACGCAGGGACATCCGGGTGGTCCTACCCGAGCTGGAAACCAAAGTTTTACCCGGAGAAGCTTAGTCCAAAGAAATTCCTCAACTACTATTCTTCGCGGCTCAATTCGGTGGAGGTGAATTACACCTTCCGGCGTTTTCCAACCGAAAAGCTGCTGCGCGGCTGGCTCGAGGAAACGCCAAGGCATTTCAAATTCGCCGTAAAAGCCAACCAGAAGATTACGCATGTGAGCCGGTTGCGCAACGTGGCGGACTTCACGATGGATTTCATGAAAGCGCTGCAGCCGCTCGACGAAGGCGGGCGGCTCGCGTGCGTGCTGTTTCAATTGCCGCCGTTTCTGAAGCGCGACGTTCCGCTGCTGGAGGAGTTTCTGGCCGCGCTGCCGCGGGCCATTCGCGCAGCGTTCGAGTTCCGGCATGAGTCGTGGTTCAGCGACGACGTGTATCAGACGTTGCGAGCCGCGAACGCGGCGCTTTGTGAAGCAGAAAGCGAGAAGATGGAAACGCCCGACGTGACGACAGCGGATTTTGCCTACATGCGGTTGCGGAAAGAGAGCTATTCTGCGAAGGAACTGCAGAAGATCCGGGCGCGGGTGCACGGGCTGAGGCGGTCGGGAGACGCCTTCGTCTACTTCAAGCACGAGGAAACGCCGGAAGGCGCGCTCTGCGCCGAGCGACTGCTTGAGGCCAGTGCAGAGTCCGCTTGAGAAATCGAAGGGAGAACCGGCGAAGCAGAAATGGTGCCCAAGAGAGGACTCGAACCTCCACGACCTTGCGGCCACTAGCTCCTGAAGCTAGCGCGTCTGCCAGTTCCGCCACTTGGGCACAAGCGCGAAAACGTGGCCAGCGAAGGCCACGAACAGCGAGGCAAAGTCATTGTGCCTAGGGGCAGGGCGCTTTGTCAACGCGCGCGGATGGCTCCGAGTTTCCGGCGAGACCTCAGCGGTGGCGCAAACGCAGGGATTCCCAAGAGGCGTCAGCGGTCCAGCCGCCGTCGACAGTAAGCGTGTGGCCGTTGATGAAGCCGCTCTGTTGCGGGTCGGCGAGAAAGGCGATGGCTGCGGCGATATCGTCCGGGGAAGCGAAGCGAGCCATGGGAACGCGGCCCGTAATATCAGCGTCCGTGTAGCTTCCACCCGCTTGATCGGCTGTATCCATTTCGGTTTTCACCCAACCGGGACAGACGGCGTTGACGCGAAGGCCGCGCCCGCCCCATTCAGCAGCAAGAGTGCGCGTCAGGCCGATGAGGCCGTGTTTTGAGGCATTGTAGGCGGCCCGGTCGGCGACTCCAAGGAGTCCAGCGATAGAAGCCACATTGATGATGGTGCCGGACCCTTGCTTTAGCATGAGCGCCCCAAAGGCTTTGGCCAGCAGAAATGGCGCGACCAGATTCACCTCGAGAACGCGGCGAAAGTCTTCGACAGCTATTCGTTCCGCGGGCGCGATAAAGCTAATCCCCGCATTGTTGACCAGGACGTCGCAGCGGCCCCAGCGCTGGAGAACCGCATCACACAGGCGCAGGACGACCTGCTCTTCGGTGATGTCACCGGCGAATTCGAGAACGTGGCCACCCGCCTGGGCGACGCTCCTGACCGCTTCCGCGGGCGGGCGCAAATCGTTCAATGCTACCGTAAAGCCTTTTCTGGCAAGTACTTCCGCGGTGCGGCGGCCAATTCCCTGGGCCGCCCCGGTAATCACCGCCACTTTGAGGTTGTCTACCCTGTCGCTCACGCCGCCCTCCTCAGGCTCGCTAACCTTTACGTTGCTCGATTCTCCGCAGCTCGATTCCCGCCGCTGTCGAGTCTCCATTCTTGACACTGGAATTTTCCATTCCGCTTGCCTATACTCCGCCTGAAAACCCAGTCCTATCCTTGCCTCCAGCCGTTCCCTCCGAAGGCAAGGGAAAGACACAGCGGACCGTTCCACACGGGAGGTCGCCATGGAAGAAACGCTGACTCAGGGTCCCATACTCTATCTGCTGATCGCCTGGGGAATTGTTACCGCCATATTTCTGGTGTTGCTGATTTGGCGGAGCGTCCTCGAGAGCCACGAAGACGATCAGATCTTTCTGGACTCCGCGCAGGATCATATCGCCAAGGAACAGAAAGAGCTGGTCAGCCGAATCACCTCGCTCAGCCGGCCGATTGTGACGACGGGCGTGGCAGCCGGAGGACTGCTCCTGGTGATTGCCGGGATGTGGGTGTATCACGGCTTGAAGAACTTCTGAAGAGAGACGTTTGCCCGGGCCGGAACGGGCTAGGGCTTTTGCGCCGCGGACGGCTGAGCGAGTTGTGTGCTCTGCGACGCGGGGGGCGCGGAGCTGCCTTCGACAAGTGACGTGTGGTTGTGGACGATGATCCAGCGGCTGTCCTTTTTTTCCATGATGAGAGTGGTCTGACCCTTTGCCGCAGCCGGCCGCCCATCGACCATGCCGCCGAAATCCCATTGATAGCAGGCCCAGGCAAAATTACCGGCCACTTTGATGAAGGTGTTGGAGCGATCAAGGCGGACTTCCTTCATGCGGGCGCGCTGCTGCTGATAAGAGGCCAGGTAGTTGTTCCAGCCGATGACGGGAGGACTCCAGATTCCGGAGACGACCGAGACGTTTTCGTCGTAGTCCTTGTGCATGCGCTCGATGTCGCCGATCTGCCAGGCGCCGAGCATTTCCGAGATCATGTAATCGATCTGCTGCTGGTCCGTCATCGGCACGACCGGGTTGCCGCTGCTGTTATCGGTCATCGGGACGTTCTTTTTCTTCTTGTCCTTTTGCTGCGCGGGCGAAGCGAGCGCGCAAATCAGAGCCGGCGCAAGTAGCACCAGGAAAAGGCGCCGCGAGGCAGCGGAAAAACACCAAGTGCTTAGGCGCGTGTACATGCGGAAATTTCTCCCTTCGCTGGGAGAATAGCACGGCGGAAGCAGCGAATCCGGGCTGTGTCCAGTTGGTTTACGGCGTCTACAACTTGTCTGCGGCGCAGCCTTGCGGAGCGAATTTGCGCTAGCGCAGGCTGCTGGACGCGGCGAGCAGGTTCACGAACAGGCGGAAGGCTCCGGGCACGCCTTCCGGGAGTTGCCGGAAAAAGGCGATGCCGGTGTAGATGTAGGTTCCCTTGCCAAATTTCGTGTACACAAGCGCACCATTCAGATCCTTTTCGCCGGGATCGTGCATGGCCAAAAGCGCGGTGTAGCGCGGATCGAAATCCCTCCAGTAGTAGAGGCCACGCTCCTGCACCCAGCCGTTGAAATCGGACTCGGTGATTTTGTTGGGCGTATTCAGCAGCGGATCTTCCGGTTTCAAGAAGGTCACGGCCGCGGTCTCATCCGTCGTGCGCGGCGTTGGCGTCCCGATGTGCGCGGGATACGGCGCGTAGGACTTGGCGTCCCAAACGAAATCGCGATTATATTGCACGATGAGTGTGCCGCCGCGCGACACGTAGTCCAGCAGCCGCTGATTCGCGCCGGGAAGATCGGAGCGCAGCTCATAGGCGCGCACTCCGACCACGATCGCGTCAAATTTCGAGAGATCGCTGAAAGCCAGCGCCTGTGGGTCCAGGTTTTCCACGCGAATGCCGAGCATTCGCAGCGCTTCGGGAATCGGTTCACCCTCGGCCGGAATATAGCCCACGCGCAAATTTGCGGGCACGTTGATGTCAAACGCCTCGACGATGCATGTGGCGGGCGATTCCCAGAAGCGCGTGGGCAGAGACGGCAGCGGCGCAATCGAAGTGCTGAATTTTTCCTCTCCGCGTTTC
>DASRCZ010000063.1:0-12841 GCA_035652855.1 Candidatus Acidiferrum sp. | reverse complement strand
GGCAGTTATGCGCGCGGAGCGCCAGGTAATGCCGGCGGCGGCGGCACGGACGGCAACCCAACGAATAACGACGAGAATTCCGGCGGCGGCGCGGGCGCGAACGGCGGCGCCGGCGGCCTCGGCGGTTATGGATGGAACACCTTTACCGTTCTCAACTCCACGGATGGCGGCTTCGGCGGAGCCGCTTTTCCCGCCTCGACGGGGTCCCTGACTCTCGGCGGGGGAGGCGGCGCGGGAACCTCCAACAATGGCGGGTACTTCGTCAACAGCGGCACTCATAACTCAAATTGCGGCGCCAATTGTGATGGCATCTTTAGCAGCGGAGCGCCGGGCGGTGGGATCGTAGTTATTCATGCTGGCTCCGCTGTTGGTACCGGCACGATCACCGCTAACGGTTTATCGGCCCTTGACGTCGATCAGGACGGCGCTGGAGGCGGCGGTGCGGGAGGTTCTGTCGTTCTTTATACCAATACCGGAGGCCTTTCCGGTTTGACAGTTAGCGCGAATGGCGGCAATGGCGGGAACACTTGGCCCTTGCAAGCGCCTGGAGCGTTCCCCGGAAATCGGCATGGTCCTGGTGGCGGCGCCGGCGGTGGCGTGATCCTTCTTTCCGGTACGCCAGCTTCGGCCTCGGTGAGCGCCGGCACAAACGGATTCACTACGACAGCCTTTGACTCATTTGGAGCGACGCCTGGATCGGCCGGATTCCTCGCCACCAATCACGTCATCACGGAAACGCCCGGCACCCAATCGGGCGCCTACTGCGCTTCCGCGGACCTTGCCGTCACCAATTCCGGCCCGGCGGTGACAACTCCCGGCGCGACGATTACCTACACGCAAACCGTGAAGAACAACGGCCCGCTTCCTGCGGTGAACGCCGTATTCAGCGAGGCCATCCCCGCGAACACCACTTTCTCGAGCTTGGGTACAATTCCGGCTGGGTGGACGTGCAATACCGCGACCGTCGCCTCCACCGGAGTGCTCACCTGCACGAACCCGCTCATTGGAAACGACGCGACCTCAACGTTCACCCTCAGCGTCGTCGTTGGGGCCGCTACGCCGGATCAGACCCAAATTACCGACGTTGCTTCGGTCACTTCCGGCACCAGCGATCCGAATCTGGCTAATAATTCCGCAACCGTGGTGACCATTGTTGGCCAAGCGAATGCAGCTGATTTGGTTGTAACCAACACGCCGTCAGCTCCTGTCGTTCCCGCCGGTCAGTCTTACAGCTACACGCAAACCATACGCAACAATGGCCCAAGCACTGCCAATGGAATTGTCCTTACTGAGGCCATCCCGGCCAATACCACTCTGGCATCGCTCAACACGCCGGCGGGCTGGAATTGCAATTCAGCGGGCGGCACCATCACTTGCAACATGCCGAACCTTATTGCCGGCGGTGTGGCGACTTACCAGCCCAGTTTCACGGTGATCGCCGGAACGGCCGCCGGAACCGTCATCACCGATACCGTCACGGCTTCGATGACCACGCCGGAGTCCAATCCAGCCACGAATTCGGCGACCGCGACCATTACCGTGGCATCCAGCGTAACTCAGACGGATCTTTCGGTTTCCACATCGGCCATTCCGAATCCCGTCCTGGACGGCGGCACGCTGACTTTAACTCTCTCCGTTACCAACAACGGCCCCGGTTCCGTTGCGGCTGGCAACGCTACAACACTGACGGATACTCTGCCGGCCAACGTCACGTTGGTTTCCCTGGGAACACTTACGGGCTGGACTTGTACCCAAGCCGCCGGTGTGATCACCTGCCATCCAAGCGGGACCTTTGCGGCGGGAGCTGTCGCGTCCACAACGATCACCGTCAAAGTCAATCAGGGCGTCGCGCCCGGCACCCCGTTGACAAATACCGTCACGGTGGCCACCACTGCGGGCAATGATCCGGTCGCTGCCAACAACACCGCCACCGCAACCTCGTTTGTTGCATCGCCGACCCAGGCCGATGTGGCCATCAAAAAGACCGCGTCTCCCGAGCCTGTCGATCAGGGAACCAATCTCGTTTACTCGTTGCAGATCACCAACAACGGACCGGCAACAGCGCAGAATGTGGTCGTCACTGACCCCCTGCCCGCGGAAGTTACCTTTACTTCGGTTTTCACCACCCAAGGGACTTGTTCGCAAACCGGCGGCACCGTCTCGTGCAGTCTCGGCAATATTAGCGTGGGCGGCCTCGTGCTCGTCACCATTAACGTCAATGCTTCCGTATTCAGTTCTTCCACCGGGGCGATCAACACAGCCACGGTGAGCTCCGATACGGGCGACCCGGACTTGCTGAACAATTCTGCCACCGCCATCTCGACGATTCAGTCGCCCACCGCCGTTCAGCTGGTCTCCTTCAGCGCCATACCGCAGGCCAATGGGGGCGTACTTCTCGAATGGAAAACGCGTGAGGAAGTCCGCAACCTCGGCTTCAATGTCTACCGCCAGGACGCCACGGGCAGCCATCGGCTTAATCCTTCGCTGATTGCCGGCTCGGCTCTAATTTTGCGAGGTGGCCGGCCGCAACATGGCGCCAAGACCTACCAATGGCTCGATCCCGGGCCCTCATCGCCGGAGGTCAGCTACTGGCTCGAAGACGTGGATCTCAGCGGGGTGAAGAGCCAGCACGGGCCCGCGCAGATCAGCTCGGCGCAACCTGCGATGCGGCTGCAAGCCTCGGCTCAACTGCTTACGAATTTGAGCCGCACGCTTCGAAGCGCCTCGGCCGGTTCGCAGCTTTCTCGTGTTCGCCAGGCGCAGCGCCAAGCCGAATTCGTCTCTTCCGTGCCACGTGTCTTTTTGCCGGGTGTGTCGCACCTTGGCAACCCGGCGCTGGATCAGGAAGCCGCTCTGAAAATCTCGGTCGAGAGCGAAGGCTGGTACCACATCTCCCAGCCGCAGCTTGTGGCGGCAGGATTTGACGCGGCATGGGGCGCGCGGAACTTGCAGCTCTTTGCGGAAGGTGTCGAACAGCCGCTGCTCATTCTCGGCAACCAGTTTGGGCCTCTCGGTCCAAATGACGCTATCGAATTTTACGGCACGGCCATCGATACGCCGTACTCCGGCACTCGCGTCTATTGGCTCGTGGAAGGCCGCGGCCCCGGAAAGCGCATCGCGCCGGCGCTCTCTTTCTCCACCGGTAACGCCGAACCCACTAGTTTCCCGTACACCCTTGTTCGCGAGGACCGCACGACTTATTTCGGTGCGCTGCTGAACAGCGAGGATCAGGACAATTTCTTCGGCGATTTGGTTACTTCCGAGCCCGTCGATGAAAACCTCTTTGTCACCAACAGCGCGCCGGCGGACCTGCCGGTCACGCTGGATGTGACTTTGCAAGGCGGAACCGACGCCCAGCAACACAGCGTGTCCGTTGCCTTCAACGGATCGCTTATCGGAACGATCAGCTTCGCCGACCAGGCCCTCTACAAGTCAACCTTCTCCGTGGATTCCAGCTTGCTCCACGATGGCACGAATACCGTCACTCTCACCGCGCTTAATGGCGATAATGACCTAAGCGTTGTGCAATCCATCGCCTTGCACTACGCTCACACCTACGCTGCGGACAACGATTGGCTCCGCATGCAAGCCCAGAGCGGCAGCCGGTTGCACATCACCGGCTTCTCGAACCCGCGCATTCGCGTATTCGATATCACCAATCCGCAAGCGATGGAGCAGATCGCGGCGTCGGTGCAATCCAATGGCGCGGGCTTCTCTTGCGATGTCGTTGTTCCCGGGTCTGCCTTTGTTGGAGGCCAAAGAACGCTCGTCGCTTTCGCCGATACGCAGCTCGCGCAGCCGGCCTCGCTCGCACCGCACACGCCGGGCAATTTGACGCAGCGGCAGGACGGCGCCGATATCCTTATCGTTACACATCCCGATTTCGCGCCGAGCCTCGCTCCGCTCGTCCAGTTGCGAAAGGAGCAGGGCCACGCGGTCAAGGTTGTCACGATTGACGAGGTCTTTGACGCCTTTAACTTCGCCGAGCGCAGCCCGTACGCGTTGCGCAGCTTCCTGCAATTCGCGGTGAAGAATTGGCGGACGCCGCCGCAATCCATATTGCTTGTCGGCGACGCCTCTATCGATCCGCGCAACTACCTTGGCCTCGGAGCTTTTGATTTTGTCCCGACGCGCCTCATCGATACCGCGGCAATGAAAACCGCTTCCGATGACTGGTTCACTGACTTCACGCAGACCGGCTTCGGCACCATCCCGATTGGCCGCTTGCCGGTGCGTACCCCGAGTGACGCGCAACTCGTCATTTCGAAGATCGTGAACTACGAGCGGGGCTCCTTTGCCGGCGGATGGAATTCACAGGCCCTTGTCGTTGCCGACCAGAATGTCGGCGCGGACTTCACCTCAACGGCTAATTCCATTGCCGCGTCCCTGGGCGGACTGCTCTCCGCCAATACGATCCTCGCCGGAAATTTCGATCCCCAAGTGGCCCGCCAGCAAATCATCACCGCCATCAACCAGGGTCAGTTGCTGGTCAACTACACGGGGCACGGCTCGGTCGAGCAATGGTCGTTTGCGGATTTGCTTGACGACACCGACGCCGCATCCCTGCAGAATGGGAACTCGCTGCCCGTCTTCTTCCTGATGGACTGCCTCAATGGTCTGTTCCAGGATGTTTACACGCAGAGCCTTGCGGAATCGCTTCTGCTCTCCTCTACTGGCGGCGCCGTGGCCGTATGGGCGTCTTCCGGATTCACCGAAGCTCCTCCGCAAGCAGGTATGGACCGCTCACTTGTAGATATCCTCGCGGCCGATCCGGCCACTCCGCTTGGCGCGGCGATCCTCCGCGCGAAATCGCAAACCACCGACCGCGACGTTCGTCGCACCTGGATTCTCTTTGGCGACCCGGCCATGCAGCTGCACATCGCTTCGTCTGCGCCCCAGCGGGCCAGTTCCAGTACTATCCGTCCGGATTCTCGGTCGAGCCGGCGCTCAGTAACTGCCGGACCCAAGCGCCTCTAGATAGCAGCTTTCGTAGCGCACCATTCCAACTGGCTTCGTTCGCAAAGAAGCCTTGGGCGGAACTATCGGTTTAGAGAAGCTTGCAGGACGTCGCGAAGCTCGTCTTGCTTTGCCGCGCTCAGCTTCTGGCCTGCGGACGTCAGGTAGAAGACGTCGATGGCCTTTTGTCCTTCCGTATCGATCAGCGCCACTTCGATATTGCAACCCATTCGCGCCAGCACCGATCCGATTTCATGCAGCAGGCCCGGATGATCCTGCGTCACGATTTCCATCAGCGTGCTGTGCGCCGAGGATGTATCGTCAAAATTGATCCGCGTCGGCACTGTAACCTTCGGCGAACGCCCCTTCGCTTGCGCGATCCGGCTCTTCAACAGTGGCTCGAGCGCTGCTTTGCCGGTTAACACGTCCTTGAGGCTCCTTTGGAAGCGTTCGATCTCCGTCGGATTCAACTCCAGCGTGCGGTAAAGATCGGCAAAATGGAAAGTGTCGAGCACGACTCCGGCGGCATTTGCGAAAGCATCCGCCTTGACGATGTTCATGCCCCAACCGGCAAGGACTCCTGAAATCGTCGCAAAGAGCGCCGGCCGGTCCGCTGTGAGAATCGTGAGCGAAAACGAATGCTTGGCGGTGGCGAGTTCCGCCTGCACAGGACTCTCGCTCAGTTGGCGATACAGAAGAAAATGACGCGCCATTTCCGCGGCCGAATGCATAGCGAGGTACCGCCGCGGGAAGCCCTCCAAGAAACGCTCGATTTCCTCCGTCGCCGCTCCTGCGGCCAGCTCCTTCACCTGCTCCAGCACTGTTCCTTCATCGGACGCGTGCAGCCGGTCGCGATCCAGGGTGCGGCTGAAGTGGTTGGAAGTCGCCACAAAGAGCTGCCACAGCATTTCTGCCTTCCACGGCGTGAGTGCTTCTGGGTTCACGGAATGAATGTCCGCGTAGGTCAGCAGGCAGAGCCGCTGCAGCCGCTCTTGCGTTCCCACTACGTCGCAAAACGCCGCAACTGTTGATGGATCGAAGATGTCGCGGCGCTGCATCGTCGCGGACATATCCAGATGCCGCTCGATCAGAAAGCGCACTTCGGCTCGCTCTTCCGTGGAAAGCCCCAGCCGGTTTGCCGCGCTGTCAAGCGCCTCCAGGCTTCCGGTAACATGATTATCCACGGGCATGCCTTTGCCGATGTCGTGCAGGAGCAGCGCCAGAATCAGCAGGTCGCGCCGCTCAACTGTTTTCCATAGAGGCCCAAAGGGTCTCCCGCGCGCATCGGGCGGGTCGCCGAGTTCCTGCAAGTGTTCGATGGTACGCAGCGTATGCTCGTCCACCGTGTACCGATGATAAAAATCCCGGACCACCAAGGAATCGATCCGCCCAAATTCCGGCAACACATCCATCAGCAACCCAAGCCTTTGCATCGGTCGCAGCGCCAGCCCCGGAAAATCCGCGCCCAAAATTTCCTTGAAGCTGGACCAGCTTAGCTGCGTATTTCGCGGCGGCAGCTCCGGATGCGACAAAATGTATGCGATGCAGCGTTCCGCCTCCCGGCTTACGGGAATCCCGCTTCGCGCCGCCTCCGAGAACAGCGCGAAGGTCACAGCCCGATCGGAGAGCGCCGGCTGATCGATCACCTCCAACAAGCCGTCGCGAACGGCAAAGGGTGCGCTCCCGGCTGGCGACCCGAATCTCGGCGCTCGCGCGACGCTTAGCAACCGCTGCTTCAGCGTCTGCGGCGCCGCGCTCTTGTGTTCCAGAACACGCAACAACTGCCGATTCAGCGTCCGCGCATGCCGGAAATACAGCCGCATCCATTCGGATGCCGCACGCGGGTACCCGTCGCGCACCGCCAGCGCCCGCTCCGCCGCCGCCGATTGCAGTTCGTACGTCAGCGTGTTGTCGTTCCGCCCGTTTCGATAGTGCAAAAAGCACCGAATCGCGCTGAGAAAATCAACGGCTCCGGCAGCCAGATCCTCTTCCGCCGCTGTGAAATTTCCGTTCGTTCCGTTGATTTGCCGCAGCCAGGCAGCCGCCTGGTAGTCACGCATTCCGCCCGGTGAATCCTTCACGTTGGGTTCCAGATGAAAAATCGTGTTCCCGTAGCGCGCCAGCCGCTCCTTCGTCAGCTTTTGCAATTGTCCCTGCAGGAATGGCCGCGCCTGCTTTTCGCCTGCTGCCAGCACCTTCGCATCCAGACGCTCGAAAAGATCCATGTCGCCCGCCACCAGCCGCCGGTCTAGCAGCGCCAGATGAAACTCTGCGTTGTCTTCTTCGATCCGCTTGCATTCCTCGATCGTCCGGCCCGCGGAGCTCACGCGGAAGCCCAGGTCCCAAAGCGTCCGTGAAAAGTCCGAAATCAGTGGACGGAATTCCTCTTCCGCTCTTTCGCTCCCGAAAAGAAACAGCAGGTCCAAGTCCGAATACGGAAACAGCAGCCGCCGGCCATACCCGCCGAGCGCCAGCAGGCAGAGTCCCTCCGATTCCTCCGCGTGGACCCGCAGCGCTTCCGCGAACACTTCCTTTACATGGCGGTCCGCAAGTTCGCAAAGAGCGCGCATCGTATCTTTCGCGTTCGCGCCAGTTTCAAATTGTTGGCGTATTCGCTGCCGTTCGCTTTCGGCCTGCGGGCCGAGTACGGACAGCGGCTTGATCGAACCTGCCATCGTTTCTTTGCTGGGTTGAGCCGAGAGCTGACCCGGGAGATTGAACCTTGCCCCTGTGGCTGTCTTCATTCCGGCTAGAGCGCTCTCTCTCCCCGCTCTTCGTTACGGATCCGGATCGCTTCCTCAACCCGAGATACAAATATCTTACCGTCGCCAATCTTTCCTGTCTTGGCCGCTTTCAGGATTGTGTCCACCACCTGATCCTTCAGCTTTTCCGGCAGCACCATCTCGAGCTTGATCTTGGGCAACAAGTCCACCGTATACTCTCGGCCGCGGTAAACCTCGGTGTGTCCTTTCTGCCGCCCATGCCCCCGCACTTCCGTCACCGTCATTCCCTCTACGCCGATCTCTCTCAGCGCGTCTTTGACCGACTCGAATCGGGACGGCTGGATGATCGCCTCAATCTTCATCATCGCCATTTCCGCTCCACTCAGCTCCGGCTGCTTTCCTCGCCCTGCAATCTTCGATGCCGAATCATTCAACCTTCTTCAGGTTTCCAGGTTGTACGCCTCTTCTCCGTGCTGCGTTACGTCCAGTCCCTCGATCTCATGATCTTCCGAAACCCGCACTCCCGTAATCCAATCCGTCACCTTCAGCAGGACCATGGTGCCCACGGCCGCGATGCCCCATGCGATCAGTACCCCTATCGCCTGGTTCCCTACTTGTCCCCAGTGCCCGTCCAGACCTCCCGCGGGCTTTCCTGCCCCGAAAATCGGGTTCACCACCCGCTGCGCAAAGACCCCCGTCAGCAACGCTCCGATTGTTCCGCCCGCTCCATGCACGCCAAAGGCATCCAGCGCATCATCGTAGCCGAAAATGGCCTTCACCTTCGCCACCATGAAGTAGCAGAAGAATCCCGCTACCGCGCCAATGACCAGCGCCGGCATTGGGGCCACAAATCCGGCCGCCGGCGTAATCGCCACAAGTCCTGCCACCGCTCCGGAGATCGCGCCCAGAGCACTGGCCCGCCCATTCTTCATCCACTCCGCGATGCTCCACGTCAGCGCCGCGGCCGCTGCCGCGAAATGCGTCGCGACAAATGCGCTCGAAGCCAGCGAATTTGCTTGCAGCGCGCTCCCCGCATTGAACCCGAACCAGCCGACCCACAGCAAACACGCGCCGATAAAGCTCAGGACGAGACTGTGGGGCGGTGTCGGCTGCTTGGGATACCCAACGCGCTTCCCCATATACAGCGCGCACACCAGCGCTGAAACACCCGAAGTGATATGCACAACAGTGCCGCCCGCGAAGTCAAGGCACGGAAACCTTCCTCCGAGCGACGCATTCAGGAACCCGCCCTTGCCCCAGACCATGTGCGCCATCGGGGCATATACGCCGAGAAACCAGAGCGTCATGAAGAGCACAGTACCGCTGAATTTCATGCGCTCCGCCGCCGCGCCCGTAATCAGTGCCGGGGTAATGATTGCGAACATCAGTTGGTACACCATGTAGGTTGATTGCGGAATCGTCCCTGCATAGTCCGGATTTGGCTCCGCGCCCACCCCGCGCAAAAAAGCGTGCGCGAAATCGCCGATTACCGGTCCGCTTCCTCCAAAGCACAGGCTGTAGCCGACCAACGCCCACAACACCGTAATCAGCGCCATCAACGCGAAACTCTGCATCATCATCGCCAGCGTGTTCTTCCGGCGTACCAGCCCCCCGTAGAAGAGCGCCAGGCCCGGACCCGTCATCATCAGCACCAGTGCCGCGCTCGCCAGCATCCACGCGTTGTCGCCCGCGGACTGCGCCGCCGCTACTCTCTGATCCAGTTGTTTCAGCTGATCGCTTACTTGTTTAGGGATCTCAGGTGTGGTGCCGGAGGGGACTGCTGCCGCGGAAGGGCTGCTCTGCGCGAGTGTGGCCACTGGCATTGAGCCCAGGCCCCACGCGCATAGAGCCAGCGCCAAACAACAGTGACGTCCCATGCTCCTCATCGTTTTCATGCACTCCGCTGCCGTGAATTTTGCTCTGCGTGCCTCAGCGATTCGCCCGTTCTTCAGCCGCTTAGACTCGCCCGTTACGGACGTTACCCGGCCGCTCGCCTGCTCTTCAATTGTCTCGGGGACCCCGCAACCGCACCGATTATACGCACGCCGAATGCCCGTCATTCCGCGAATTTTCAATTCCCTCGATTCATTTCCTGAATGCAAAGACGCGAAATTTCGGCCCGAGCGTCGCCCAAACGCTCGCCTGAGCAGGAGTGCTTCTTCCCAGGGACCTCCTGCCGCTATTCATGCGTCACTAGTCACCAGTCACCGCTCACCATATAATGCCCCCATGCCTATCATCCTCGTTCGCCACCCCTATGCCTGAACGTGTTCCCATGGAAATCACTGTCCGTGATGCCGGCGGAGTTTCTATTGTCGAGGTCCGTGGCCGCCTGACTATCGGCGAGCCTGCCGAGCAGTTGCATGAAGCGCTGCAAGCCATCATCAAGGACGGCGCGCGCAAAGTCGTCGTTGTCCTCAATCATGTTCCGCAAATTGACAGCTCTGGCATCTCAACGCTCGTGCGCATTTCCATCCGGCTCGGCCGGGAAGGCGGCCTGCTCCGCCTCGCCTGCGGCCCGGGGCGCGTCCGTGATGCCCTCACCGTCACGCGGCTCGTCGAGGCCATTCCCACTTTCGAATCCGAATCCGCCGCCCTCGCCAATTTCTAGAAACACTCAACAGGCTTTTATTCGTGATCGATATTTATCAGACGCACTAAGCTTCTTGCGGCGCTTCTACTCGCGCTTGCCCTCCTTTCAGGAGCAAGTTCTTGCCTGGCTCAGCCCGATGGCTACAAACCTGGGTCGGCTTGGTGAAGATCTCCCAGGCGGGCTACATCGCCGCAGTCCGTCCTACCAAGCTCAAACTGGCTTTCGAAGCGATCAGGTCTTGGAAGCTGAGGCCCGCTACAGATGGTGCGTGGAACCCAATCGCCGTTCAGGTTCCCATTGAAGTAACTTTTCGGCTGTATTGACCGCCGGCTTCAGCCGCTCTTTTTCAATTCGGCCAGCACGAGCTTCGCTACTTCCTTCAGTGTCTCAAAGACGCCCTGGCCCTGGATGGCAACCGCTTCCATCACTGGCTCGCCCTTTTTTTGTAACTGCTTTGCCAGCGCCGACACCGCCATGGCATTTGGCAAATCGCGCTTGTTCAACTGCAGGACATAAGGGATCGTATCGAAATTTAGGTTGTGCTCTTTCAAGTGTTCCTGAAGGTTTTCCATCGTCTCGAAATTCGCATCCAGCCGCTCTTCCTGCGAATCCGCCACAAAGACAACGCCGTCAGCGCCCTTCAAGATGAGCTTGCGACTTGCTTCGTAGAAGACCTGTCCGGGCACGGTATAGAGATGAAAACGCGTTTTGAATCCGCGCACGGTCCCCAAATCCAGCGGCAGAAAATCGAAGAAGAGTGTGCGGTCCGTTTCGGTGGCCAGGGACACCATCTTGCCCTTCTGCCCCTGCCCCGTGTGGTCATAAATCCACTGCAGGTTGGCCGTCTTTCCGCCAAGACCTGGACCGTAATACACCAGCTTGCAGTTAATTTCGCGCGCGGGAAAATTAATGAAAGGCACTGGTTCTCAGTCTCAAAAATGCGTCAGAAACTTATATCACACGCGGTGCGACGCGACCAATTGCCCATGTCGCGTCTGTTTCTTGCAATGCATGCTTACAGTTTCCGCGATGCCCCTTCGTTTCGGGACGCTTTTTTCGGCTCCTGGCGCTTCCCGGTTAACCCGTATTCCTGCTCCGCCTCCTCGGTAAACGCCAGGGAAACGTGGTCCCGCCGTTTCGAGCGGCGAACAGGAGCTCATTCGCCTTTCGATGGGTATAAATTGTTCTCCGAAAAGCTCCTCGCAGGAATATCGGGCCGCCACGGGTGTGCTTCGGCGGCGGTGGAAGGCCATTTCTTAACGAGGTTTGAACTCCTCTTCGCCACGAATTGACGGGAATTGGCTGCTCTGTTAGCATCCCGCTCATGGCAAAAGCCCATAAGCCCTCTCGAGGGCCATCGAGTCGTTCCAAGGGCGCCCCAAGGTATTCTCCTAACACGATGAAAAAAAAGACTTTACCGCCACCGCCTCCCGCGCAGCGCGGCGGCGTGGAATTGGTGGATCCGCGTGTACAGGCCCAACTCAGGCTCTACGACGAAGCCCTAGCGCTCTTCCACCAACAGAAATTCGCTAAAGCCAAGGTCGAACTCGAGAAGGTCCTCGAAGGCCCCAGCAAGGAACTCGCCGACCGCGCGCGCGTGCATCTGCGCATCGCCGAGCAGCGCATGAAGCCTTCCACGGAAGAAAATCCACGCAGCGCCGAGGATCATTACCAACGTGGCGTGGCCATGATGAATATCGGTCGCTGGGACGACGCCCGCGAAAGCCTCCTGAAAGCCCGCAAAGCCGCCCCCAAAGCCGATCACATCCACTACGCGCTTGCCGCACTCGACTGCCTGACTGGCGAAGCCGATTCCGCCCTTGCCAACCTCAAAGTAGCCATCGAGCTCAAGCCCGAAAACCGCTTCCACGCCCGCAACGACGAGGACTTTGCCTTCCTCAACGAAGACCCTCGCTTCACCGAACTCCTCTATCCAGAAAAGGAACTCGGTTGACCCTCCGGAGTCGCCCGGCCAGTCTCTATCTCGGTTTTGGTTTTGCGTCACGGCGCCAAGTTTTCCGGGACCGGTAAACGGGAACGGTCACGATCCACGACAGACGCGCATGGCATACCGACGGTTATCATCGTCAAGGGGGTAGCAGTCTCGCAATAGTCGCCGAGGCTCGCAAGAGAGCGATACCTGCAAGCTTGGCCACGCAACGACGCACGTCGCCCGTTGCCGCAGCTTTGTACTTCCTCGCTGCATATGTTTCAATCTTATGTTCGGTTGCTCTCGGTATCCGTCTTCTGTCACGGTATGAAACGGGCCACTCGCAATTCCAACGGAGCTCTGCGCGGCTATCGGGTCGTCGCGCTCGGCGGCGGAACCGGCCTCTCCACCCTTCTGCGCGGGCTAAAGGAGCACGTCTCCCGCGCCAGCGACCGCACCCTGCATCGCGACCGTCCTATCGTGGACCTCACCGCTATCGTTACCGTAACCGACGATGGCGGCAGCTCCGGCAGACTTCGCCGCGAAAATCGCATCCTGCCCCCCGGCGACATCCGCAACTGCATGGTGGCGCTCTCAAAGGACGAAACCCTGCTCGCGCGCCTCTTTCAATATCGTTTT
>DASRCZ010000062.1:0-38049 GCA_035652855.1 Candidatus Acidiferrum sp. | reverse complement strand
CGCAAGGAGGCAGACGCCCAAGGTATGACTCATGATTGGGGTGAAGTCGTAACAAGGTAGCCGTAGGAGAACCTGCGGCTGGATCACCTCCTTTCTAAAGAACAGCGATGGCTCAGCCTGCTATGGTGTGCAGGCAATGCCATCCACGCATCGGAAGCTCTCACGGGCTTTCGCTGCAACGTTCGAGTTACTCGTCGGACGGGTTCTGGCAGATCGTTATCGATTGTCTCGAGCGAGCAAATTGAAGGCTCCGAGTGATAAAGCTCGGAGCCTTTTCGTTTAGCGCGGAACTATTGTGAATCGGTAAGGGCGCCTGCCGGAAGCGGTGGGTTGCGTTTGTCTCCGCCGGAGCCCCTTTGTTTTTGACGAGGCTTCTGTCTCCGCTAAGCTAGTCTTTACGGCGCCGGATGCGCTGTGTAGAGTGGGCCCATGCCAACTCGTGGGGTGGTACTCGCTCTTTTCCTGTGCTTGGTCGCTTCGAGTGACTCGCTCGCGCAATTGCCCGGCACAACGGATCCACTGAAGGCCGGCCAGACCGCGAATGCCGCAGCATGCTCAACAGACAGCTCGAGTTGCGCGCAGGCTGCGGCGAAGCTGCTGCCTCTGATCCTCGGCCCGTCCCCGCTTGAGGAGAATCTGCGGCGGCTTACGGACGAGGTCGGAGGGCGGGTTGCAGGTTCCCCGCAGATGGCAAAGGCGGTGGCGTGGGGAGTAGCGGCCTTCCGCGCGGCCGGAATCGACGTCCACACCGAGAGCTACACTCTCCCCGCAACATGGTCTGAAGGAAAAACACAGCTGCTGATGACCGGGCCGTTTCTTGCGGAAAACGAATCCGGTGGAATGGGCCGCAGCTTTCGTGGTTTGCCGCTGCGCGCCGTTTCAGAGGCATGGGGCCCGGCAACCCCCGGGGAGGGTATCGAAGCTGTCGTCCTTGACGTGGGCGATGGCGGCGAGGCGGACTTCGCCAGGGCGGGATCAATCCGGGGTGCGGTTCTGCTGGTGCACAGCGAAATCGGAAGCACATGGGCCGATCTCTTCAACGAATATTTGCGTCCGCCGGCCATCATTGCGCGGGCGCTGAAAGACGGCGCGGCCGCCATTCTATGGATGGGTGCACGCGAGCGGCTGTTGCTGTACCGGCACAGCAATTCGTTTGACGGGAAGATCGATAAAATCCCTCAGGCGATCGTCGCACGCGAGGACGCCATGCGATTGGCGCGGGCGGTGGCCGCTTATCCGGGGAAGGTGCGCGTCATGCTCTCGATGCCGAATACGATTGCCGGCCCGGTGCAGCAGGAAAATGTGGTCGGCGAGATTCGCGGCTATGAGAAGCCGGACGAGACGGTGATTCTGGGTGCGCACCTTGATTCTTGGGAATTGGGCACAGGCGCGCTGGATGACGGGTGCAATGCGGCGCTCGTGATTGAAGCCGCGCGCGCTATCAAGGCGACCGGGTTGCTGCCCCGTAGCACGATTCGCTTCGTTCTCTTCAGTGGCGAAGAGCAGGGCACCATCGGCTCATACGAGTATGTGAAAGCGCACCGGGGCCAGCTGGACAAGATTCGCGCAATGATCGCGTTTGATGCGGGCGTGGGCCGCGTCACAGGCTATTCGCTCGGGGGCCGCCGTGACATTGAGGCCGGCCTCCGCCAGATTCTAGCGCCACTCGACTCCTGGGGCGCGACCCACCACACCGCGGACGCATCCTTCGGCACGGACAATCTGGATTTTCTGCTCGAAGGCGTGCCTACCCTTGTAGCTAATCAGCAGGAAGCGAATTATTTGCCAAACTACCATGCGGCCTCGGATACGTTCGACAAGGTGGACCTGCGCGAGCTAAAGCTGAACACGGTCGTCGCCGCGCTCACTGCGTGGGGTATCGCGGACCGTACGGAGCCTCTGGGCAAGCGGCTTTCCCGCGCTGAACTGGATGAGCTCGTGAAGGAAACCGGGCTAGACCACCAGATGAAAATCCTGGGTTACTGGGACACATGGCGTTCGGGCGCGCGCGGCCGGCAGCGTTGATAGCTCCTGACGCCTTGCTGTCCAAAGGCACAGCGCCTCTTACGCGTCACGCAACATGTTTACGGCGCCCGCTCGCTATACTGGAAGCATGAGCGCGGCAAGCAAACCTGCGGCAAAACCCCGAACGCGGATTCTGGCGATCGACTATGGGCGGCGGCGTATCGGACTCGCCATCGCGGATACGGAGGCGGGCCTCGCCGAACCGCTGGCCACGCTCGATCGCGTAAATCGCAATGCGGATATGCGCCGCTTGCGCGAATTGGCGCGCGAGCACGGCGTTAAACGAATCCTGGTGGGTTTGCCGTTGCGTCTTGACGGCACCCGCGGAGAAATGGCGGAAGAGGCGGAGCGTTTCGCCGGTCGAGTGCGGAAGCAGATTGGCCTGCCAGTGGACTTGGCGGATGAGCGCCTAAGCAGTTGGGAGGCGGAGAGGAAGATGGAGGAGGAATTTGGAAGAAGGCTGGGGGGCCGCTCACGCAACAGAAGCGGCGAAAAGATATCGGTGGATTCCGTAGCGGCCGTCGTGATCTTGCGGGACTTTCTCGTCAAGACGGCAGCGTCCCAGCCCCCGCAGGAGGACATCTAACAAAACGAAAACGCTGAGCACGGAGCGCGCGGAAGGCCGAGAGACCCCTTAGGGAAACCCGAAGAGAGGCTGCGTGAAGATATTTGCCACATTGCTGCTGATTGCGGTGCTGGCTGCCGGCGGCGCGGCGGCGTGGATTTGGTATGCGCTGAGCCAACCCTATCAGGGCTTCGCGCCGGAAGGCGTGTTCGTCACGGTGCCGCACGGGGCCTCGAACCGGGGTGTCGCGCGTTTGCTGGCGCGAAACGGCGTCATCCGCAGCGCACTGGCCTTCGAGCTTTACTCCCGGCGCCACCCGAAGCGCAAGCCGGAAGCCGGGGAATACTTCTTCAACGCTCCAGCAAGCGGGCGCGACGTTTTCTGGAAAATCGCCAGCGGTCAAGTATTCGAACAGCCCTTCACGGTACGCGAAGGCGAGACGATGTTCGATATCGCTCGAGAACTGGAAACGGCGAAGTTCATGAGCGCGGAGGAGTTTCTGAAGGCGGCGAGCGATCCGGCGCTAGTTCGCGATATCGCGCCGCAGGCGGAGACGCTCGAAGGCTTTCTGTACCCCGCAACTTATAATCTTCCGCGGCATCCAATTCCCGCGCAACTTACCGCGGAGATGGTGGCGCACTTCAAGACCGAATGGACGCGTATCGTGCAGACCGCGAAAGTCGATGGCGTGCAAGCGAAGAACCACATGCCGGTTGTCTCGATCGTGACGCTCGCCTCCCTGGTCGAGCGCGAAACGCCCAGGCCGGAGGAACGGCCGCTGGTCGCGGGCGTGTTCGAGAACCGGCTCAATCACCGCATGCTTCTGCAATGCGACCCGACCGTCATTTACGGGCTCGAACGGCTTGGGGAATACCGGGGTCTGCTGACAGGGAGCGATTTGCGTTTCGAGTCGCCATACAACACGTACGTCCACGCTGGACTGCCTCCGGGACCCATCGGCAATCCGGGCGAGGCTTCTTTGCGCGCTGCGCTCGAACCCGCCAAGACCGATTACCTATATTTTGTGGCAAATACGCAGGGAGGACACTTTTTCAGCGCGACACTGGCGGAACACAACAAAAACGTGACAAAGTATCGGCGGCTTCTGGCAGGGTTGCCGGCTGATCCGCCACCCGAGCCGCCGAGCACGAAGAAACCGAAAGCGCAGAGCCAGCATAAGCACAAAAAAGCAAGGGCGGCGCACATCTCCCGCTAGCGTCAGAAGAAGCCGCGGAAAGCCGATGAAAGAGGAATCCCTGAAGACGAAAAAAGAGATGATTCTAGAAACGGCGCGGGAAATCGCGCCCCAAAGCTGGACGCTTGCCGAAATCGATCAACTGCGCCGCAAACTCATCTCCGAGCACGGCGAAGCCGGGAAAACCGGATCGGACTACATTGCCGACGTACTGAAAAGCGCGGGATACAAGGTGGCGCTTTCGCAGCAGGAAGAAGCAGAAGACAAGTACGAGGAAGAGTTTGAGGACCTGTTGCATTTTCGTACGCTGCAGGATGCCGAAGTCAGCCTGATGCGCCTGGATGAACTGATGCGGCGCTTCCGTGCCCACGGGGAGCCCGCAGCGGTCGAGCGCGTGTTGAATGTAGCTCGGCTGGGAAAACGGCGTGCGGAAATGATCGCCCGCAATCCGAAAGTAGAAGCGCATAAGCGCGCGGAAAAATCGGAAATTGCCGCCTGGTTCCGCATTTGGCTCGAGACGCCCGACGCCTTTTTCGACTGGCTGGACGTGCGAAAGCAGTCGCCGGAGTTTCGCGCGAAGTTTCCGCATTTGGAGGACGAGGAATGAGCGGAATGGGCAACGGCATAGCGGAACGCAAGGCGCTCGAGCTGCCGCCTTATTCGCTCGACGTACAGCAATTGGACCTTGGCGAGCACACGAAGGCGGTGGGTCTGGAACTGGTCGAGACGGAAGATCGGGAGCCAGTGACGGGGCGGGCAGCAGCGGAGATGTGGGCAGCTGTTTTTCCGGCCTTAGCGGCGCCGGGGCACTACGCAATGGATTTCTTCAGCCACCTGGACCGGGTGGGTGATTTTTGCACGGCGCACCAAATCGATTTTCGCGAAGCGGCCGAGCGCTGCATCGTGGTCTCCCAACCAAAGCCGGAGAAGCTGCGCGAACTGTTCGAGCGGTTTGAGAGCGAAACGTTCGGGATTCGTGCGGGCGCCCTGGCGGAGGCGCCGGATGCGGCGCTCGAAGGTGAGCTCTCGAAGCGTGGCCTGGACGCCTATCAGGCGGCATACCCGAGATACACCTTCTGCGCGGTGTGCGAGCCTGAGGATGGTTGGGTGACGCTACTCAGCGAAACTCTCTGGCCCAGCGAAGTCATCCGAAGACTGCGGCCGGCACTTCAGCCCTTCGACGTCTACATCGCGCGGCCTCAATAAGGGCTAGATCAGCCTCATCCTGCCGAGTGCGTTCCGATACGTCCCCGTCCGGCCCGCGTTCGGAGCCTCCGCAATGCCCTCAGAACCACGGGATCTGGCCGCGCGAGAGGCGGAGTTCAAGGGGGAGTCTGTTATCCTGTACGTTCGATTGTTGGCGGAGCAATTGCAGAGTCTTGGTGTGTCGGGCGGAGCTCCTTGGAAAAACGCGGAGTGTTCTGGATGGCAGTGGCGACACTGGCGGCCGCAGGCTGCGGTTGCCGGGGTCCCAGCGGAGTAAGGAATACGCGGGTAACACCTTCAGCATCGCGGCCCGTGGCGAAGCAGGCCAGCCAGCAGGAACTGCTGGACAGATACAACCTCATGGCCCAAGGCGTAAACACCATCAACGCCACCGTGCAACTCAAGCTGACGGCGGGATCGCAGTATAGCGGGGTCATCGAGGAATATCATGAAGTGAAGGCGTTCTTGCTGGCGAAGCGGCCTTCGGCCATCCGAATGATCGGGCAGGTGCCGGTGATTGGCACGACCGTCTTTGACATGGCGAGCGATGGAACCAGCTTTGAGGTATGGATACCCTCGAAGAACAAGTTTTTGACGGGAGCCGTGGCAATCGAGCGGCAGAGCGAAAAGCCGGCCGAGAATCTGCGACCGCAGCATTTGCTCGATGCGCTGCTATGGCCGCCGATTCGTAAGGAAGAAGCCGTGCTCTTTGAGGAGTACAACGACGACACCGGACGCTACTATGTGCTAACGCTCCTGCGCGGCGGGTATCAGACGGAAATCTTTCGCAAAGTATGGTTCGACCGGAGCAATCTGCAGGTCTCGCGCCTCGAGGATTTCGCCCCGAAGGGCGTGCTCCTTTCGGATGCGCATTTTTCCGCTTGGGAGCCCGTGGCGCCGGCCGCCAGCAGTGTGACGGCTTCGACCGCTGCCGTGCCAGTGCAACGGAACGCGGTGGACCAGTTTCCGAGGATGATTCGAATTGATCGCCCCAGGGACGACTATCGCCTGGATTTGCAGATAATGAAAATTTCGCTCAATGAAGAACTGCCCGCGGACCGTTTTATTCTGGAGCAGCCGGCGGGATCGCAACTTCTCCGCGTTGGCGAGGATCCGGAGAACCAGCGATGATGCGTGAGTTTATTGTGCGGAATCTGCTGCACCGGCCATTGCGGACACTGGTGAGCGTGCTGGCCGTCGCCGTGGAGGTCGCGTTAGTCGTGTTGATCGTGGGTTTGACAAGCGGATTGCTGGCAGAAACCGCCAAGCGCATCGAGGGCATCGGCGCGGATATCTTGCTGCAGCCGCCCGCAGCATCGATCTTCCTGAACTTCAGTGGTTCGCCCATGCCGACGAAGATCGGGGAGAAAATAGCGGAGCTAAAGTACGTGCGAGCCGTCGCCCCGGCGCTGCTGCAATTCAATTCCACCGGAACTGTGGAAACGATCTGGGGAATCGACCGCCAAAGCTTTACCGCGGTCTCCGACGGATTTGTGTTTCTTGAGGGGCGGGATCTGGAAGGGCCGGATGACCTGCTGGTGGACGACTGGGCGGCGAAATCGAAAAGGCTGAAGGTCGGCGATACCTTTACTGTGCTAAATCATGACTGGCATGTTGTGGGCATCATTGAGCACGGGAAAGGCGCGCGGCTCTTCGTGCAATTGGCGACACTGCAGGAACTGGTGGGCGCCCGAGACAAGGCATCGATTTTCCTCATCAAATGCACCCGCCCGGAGCACACGGAGGACGTCATAGAAGAAATGCGGCGCACGCTGCCTAACTACACGATTCGGCCCGTAAAGGATTTTCTTTCGCTGATGACCTCAACGAACATTCCGGGGTTGCAAGCATTCATCAATGCAATGATTGGGCTGGCCGTGGCTATTGGGCTTCTGGTGATTTTCCTGACCATGTATACGACGGTCATGGAACGGACGCGGGACATCGGCGTGCTGAAATCCCTCGGGGCGGATAGGCATTTCATCGTGCGCGCCATTCTGGCTGAGTCCGCGGCATTGTGCGCTCTTGGAATCGTGGTTGGCGTAGGGTTGAGTTATGCGGCCCGTTATTTTTTCCTAGCGGGCTTCCCCACACTCTCGATTTTGATCACGCCGGGCTGGATTCTGCGCGCCGCTGCCATTGCCATGACAGCAGCCGTTGTGGGTTCCAGTTATCCGGCTTGGCTGGCGAGCCGCAAGGACGCGGTGGAAGCGCTATCCTACGACTGATTCTTGCGCGGTGCGGCTCTTCGGGGCAGCGGTTTTTAGGGTTGGGAAGCATTCATCGGTGGAATCTGAGCGATAGCCGGAGGCGCGCTAGGCACCAATGGGTTTGGCGGCTACAATACCAGCAGAGAAGGCCGGAATATTCCCTGGGAAAAAGGGCGTGGAGCCGATACTAAAAACGGAGAACCTGTGGAAGCTGTATCACGCCGGGAAGCTGGAAGTGCCGGCGCTGCGCGGAGTGAACTTCGAAGTGCTCCCCGGGGAATCCGTAGCGGTCATGGGCCCATCGGGATGCGGGAAGTCGTCGCTCCTTTACGTGATTGGCGGGCTGGCAGCGGCTTCGAGGGGCCGAGTGCTGGTTGATGGCAACGATCTGACCGAGATGAGCGATAGCGCGCGGACCAAACTACGGCGACACAAGATTGGGTTTGTTTTTCAGCGGTTCAACTTGTTGCCGACGTTGACGGCCCGGGGGAACATCGCCATCGCGCAGTTCATCCATGGCGACGGGTTTGACCCACATCGTTTCGAGGTCGTGACCAAAATGCTGGGCCTTGAGGGCAGACTGAACCATCGGCCTTCGGAAATGTCCGGGGGCGAGCAGCAGCGAGTGGCCATTGCGCGCGCCATCATTAACGAGCCCAAAATTCTCCTGGCGGATGAGCCTACAGGCAATCTGGACTCGAAAAATTCGGACGTGGTGCTTCGGATGCTGCGCCAGTTAAATAAGGACTTGGGGCAGACCGTGGTCATGATTACGCACAATCCGGAAGCGGTGGTGTACTTCGATCGCGTGGTGCACATGCGGGATGGAGTCATCGTCGACGGAGTGCCGGCGGACTGAAGAAATGGCTAGCGTGCGGCAAATCCTCTCGCGCACGTTTTTCTGGGCTTACGAGCGCGGGACGTGGCAGTACGATGTGGCGGTCATTCTGATCCTGATGTTTGTGCTGCTGACACCCAGAGTGTGGTTCCATGACGGCCCACAGGTCGGTGTTACTGGGACGCCGGAACTTGTTCAATTTATTCCTTCTGCGGCAGCCAAGGACCCGGGGGCGTATCAAATCGACGCCCGGGCCGTGGCTCCGCCAGAGCAGACCACCCTGCTCGAGAATCAACTGCACAATGTGCTGCAAAAATCAGTGGCGGAATTGGCGAGCGGCCGGTTCACGATCACGAAAATCACGCCGATGCGGGACGCACAGGGCGCCGTCGTCGCCTACCGCGTGGAAATCCGCAACTAATAAGCTCGATGAGCTTTCCTGCCCAACTCGCAGGGCAACGGCCACGCCCAGGTCTATCTCGCGAGGATCGGCTTCTAACGATTGCGTTCACGATTTCCAGGGAAGTTCCTTTCTATCGCAGCAGCCACGGAGCCCGAGCGGGGTAACCCGCGCTACGGTTCGCGCATCTTTCTGCGTGTGCTACGATGGAAAACTGAGCATCCTATGATGGCCAACCCCATTCGAGGCGCCGCTTGAGAAAGCGGGCGTGGTTACAATCAGCGTGGATTCTGTGCGCCGCCTCAAGCAGCGTGGCCGCACTCGCCGCTCGGCAGGCTCAAGCAAACCTGGGCGCCGTGCTCGCCCTGATGGACCATGCAGCCCAGGACTTTCGAACACTGAGCGCGGATGTGGAGCACGTGAAGTATACGGCGGTTGTGAAGGATACCTCGACCGAGACCGGGCACATCTACGTGCGGCGCGATGAAAAGATGAGAATCGAGATGAACAAGCCCGATCCGCGGACCATCCTGCGGACGGGCAACCTGCTTTACGTTTACACGCCGAAAATCGATCGGGTGGAAGAGTATGACTTGGGAAAAAACAAGCAGATGGTGGACCAATACGTGCTGCTAGGGTTCGGCTCCCGCGTGGAAAATTTGCAGAAGAGCTACGAGATCGCGCTGAAAGGCGAGGAAGAGCTCGATCAGAAGCGGACGGTAATGCTTGAACTGACACCCAAGTCGCCTGAAATCCGCAAGCAGATCTCGCAGATTCAAATGTGGGTGGATCAGTCGTCCTGGATGCCGGTGCAGCAGAAATTTTTCGAAACCGGCTCCGGGGACTACTTTTTGTTTCACTACGCAAACGTGATGAAGAATCTCAAGATTCCCGAATCCCGTTTCAAGCCGGACTGGCCAAAGAACGTCACCAAGGTAAAGCCGCGCGGATAGTGCCGGACAGCGGACTGCTCCTAAGCAGGCTTTTCGCCGTGGCGGCGATACGCTACATTCGGTGCAGGAGCGCATCATGGCTGAGACTGCCATCGCAATTTTCGCCCAAAAGCTGGGGCTGAAGGATGCGCGGCTATTCCGCCAAGCCGCGTATGTCGATGGGAAGTGGTTGCAGGCGGAGTCCGGAGCTTCGTTTGCGGTGGATAATCCTGCCACCGGCGAAATCCTCGGACGAGTGCCCAGCCTCAGCCGCGCGGAAGCGCGCGGAGCCATTGACGCAGCGAACAAGGCGCTTCCGGCGTGGCGCGCCAAGACCGCAAAGGAACGCGCGCAGGCGATGCGGCGCTGGTTTGACCTGGTTATGGCGAACCAGGAAGATTTGGCGCGTTTGATGACTCTCGAGCAGGGCAAGCCGCTGGCGGAATCGCGCGGAGAGGTCGCTTACGGCGCCGCGTTTCTCGAATGGTTCGGCGAAGAAGCCAAGCGCATCTACGGTGACACGATTCCCGGCCACCAAATCGATAAACGGATTGTCGTTCTGAAACAACCGGTTGGCGTTGTGGCATGCATTACGCCCTGGAATTTTCCCTTGGCGATGATCACGCGCAAAGCTGGCCCTGCCATCGCCGCCGGCTGCACCGTGGTGCTCAAGCCCGCCGAGCAGACGCCGCTTTCCGCGCTGGCGCTCGCGGAGCTTGCCGAACGCGCGGGGATTCCGGCCGGTGTCTTCAACGTAATCACTGGCGATCCCGCCGAGCTTGGCCCCGAGCTTACTTCCAACCCTTTAGTCCGAAAGCTCTCCTTCACGGGTTCAACGGAGGTGGGCCGTCTGCTGATGGCGCAGTGCGCCCCCACCATCAAAAAAGTTTCGCTTGAGCTGGGCGGCAACGCGCCATTTATTGTCTTTGACGACGCCGATCTGGATGCCGCTGTCGAAGGCGCAATCGCGTCAAAGTACCGCAACACAGGGCAGACCTGCGTCTGCGCCAACCGTTTCCTGGTGCAAGATTCGGTTTACGACACCTTTGCCGCCAAGCTGGCCGCCGCGGTGAAAGCACAACTGAAGCCTTCCCCTGGTCTGGAGCCGGGCGCCACGCAGGGTCCCCTGATTGACGATGCAGCGGTCGCGAAAGTAGAGAGCCATATTCGCGACGCCCAGGCGAAAGGCGCCAAGATTGCCCTCGGCGGCAGGCGTCACGCGCTTGGCGGGCGCTTCTTTGAGCCTACGATTCTTACGAACGCGACGACAGACATGCTGGTGGCGCGCGAGGAAACCTTTGGCCCTGTGGCTCCGCTCTTTCGCTTCAGGACGGAGGCGGAGGCCGTGGCGCTGGCGAACGACACCGAGTTCGGCCTAGCCGCGTATTTCTATGGGCGGGATATTGCCCGGGTGTGGCGCGTGGCCGAGGCGCTCGAGACCGGAATCGTAGGCATCAACACCGGCATCATCTCGACCGAGGTCGCTCCCTTCGGCGGAGTGAAGCAATCGGGTCTTGGCCGGGAAGGCTCGAAGTATGGCATCGAGGAATTTCTCGAAATCAAGTATCTTTGCTTCGGCGGCATCAGTGCCTGATTCCAGATGTCTTGCGCCGGCGGCTCGATTCCGTGAGCCGCGCATTGCCCGAAGCCAGCACTCCCCTTGACCCGTAAGGCCGAACCATGCCGGAGTTTCCGGACATTACGGTTTACATTGAGGCGCTCGAGAAGCGAATCCTCGGGCGAAAGCTCGATCGCGTTCGGATCGGGAGCTTGTTCCTCCTGCGGACCGCCGTTCCGCCTGTGGAAGCCGTGCAAAGCAGCAAAGCTGTGGCGCTGCGTCGCATCGGCAAGCGCATCGCGATAGCCTTTGACAACGACCACTGGCTGGTTTTCCATCTGATGATCGCGGGCCGGCTGCACTGGAAAGCGAAGAGCGTTAAGCCGGACGGGCGGCGCGTGCTGGCCGCTTTCGATTTTGTCTTGGAAGGGAGGGAATCGCCCGCCGTTCCAGAGGCGGCCGCGCTCGGGCCGAAGGCGAGAAATGCGGCAAAGACGGGAACACTGACGCTGACCGAAGCAGGCTCTCGGAAACAGGCATCGCTGCACGTGATCGCGGGCGAAGAGGCGCTTCGGAAACTTGATCCTGGCGGAATTGACGTTTTTGCGGCCACTCCCGAACAATTCGCGTCGAGGCTTACGTCGGCGAACCACACGCTCAAGCGCGCGCTGACGGATCCGCGGCTCTTTAGCGGAATTGGCAACGCTTATTCCGACGAAATTCTGCACCACGCACGGCTTTCACCGGTCGCGCTGACGCAGCGCTTGAACGCGGACGAAACTCGCGCGCTGCACGAATCCGCCCGCTGCGTGCTGGCGCAATGGACCGAAAATCTTCGCAAGGAAGCCGATGGAGATTTTCCAGAGAATGTAACGGCGTTTCGCGAAGGCATGGCCGTCCACGGAAAGTACCGGCAACCGTGTCCCGTTTGCGGCTCAAAGGTGCAGCGCATCCGCTATGCCTCGAACGAAACCAACTACTGTCCAACCTGCCAAACCGGCGGCAGGCTTCTCGCCGACCGCGCCTTGAGTCGCATTTTGCGCGAAGATTGGCCGCGCTCGCTCGACGAGATGGAAGAACGCTAGCATGCCAAAGAGCCGCCGTGTTTGCCCCGGCGGAAAGCGCAGAGAGCCGCGGGGCTGAGACCTGGCAGTTCGTGTGCTCCTCGTTGCTATGCGCGGGATTCGGATTCTATTTGTTGATGTCGTCCTTGGCTTCCAGCCGCTTCAGCAGCGGCTCGAGGAATGGCTTGTTGTTGTCGGGTGCGCCGGCAATCGCCATTTGCATGTGCTTAACTGCGCCAGGGAAATCGCCAGAATTGGAAGCTATGCGAGCAGCGGCGAGGTGGCCGAGCCAGTGGTCCGGGAAGCGCTTCACGTCCATCTGGTAGATCTCGAAAGCCCGCTTTGGATTGCCCTGGCGCTGAATTCCCCGCGCGTATACATAGAGTTGAGCTGCATTGGCTTTCTCGAGTGCCTTCGCCAGGGCCTTTTCCGAATCGTCCTTTCTGCCCATGGCGGAAAGGATTCGCGATTTGGTCTCCCAGTTCTCGAACCGCTCTTCGTTCTGGATCGACGTGTCTTCCCACTGGAGGGCCTGCTCGAGTTCGTAATTGTTGTCGAGACACCACTGCGCGGCTTCGTCATAGCCGGCCCAGGTGAAGCCGCCGACGTTGCGCAATTCGTTCTTAATGCTGCGGAGCACAACGGCCTTGACGTCCACGCCGAAATGGATCGGCACGGCGATCTTCTCCCAGCGCAAAACGGCGGTCGTGGCATCCGGCTTCACTTCGTCAAAGGAGTAGTTGAGGGCTTCGCGAAACTCGGATGCGTGCGGCTGGGCGGTAACGCGCAGCGCGTCTTCCTTCTCGTCGTAGCTGAAGCTTCCCCAGGACGTGGCATTCTTCGAAAAGATGATTGTCCACCGGTCTTTTTCGGGAATCACGTGGAGGCCGTACGTGCCTGTCGCCAAAGGCTTCCCTTCGAACGTGACGTCATCGGTAAACGAAATAGTGGTGTTCTCGTTTGCTCCGGCGCGCCAGACCTTGCCGTACGGAACGACCGTGCCCCAGATTTCGCGTCCGCCGACCATTGGGACACTGTAGGTGATGCTGATGTCCGTGAGGCCGACACGCTGCGTTACCTGCGCGCGCTGGCTCACACGCGGGATGTTTAGCGCCGTTGGCTGTGAGCCGTTCTTAAACTGAGCTCTGGCAGCTCCCGCCGGGAACGCCGCTGCCGCGAAAACTGCGAGTGCATAGACGCTGCATTTGCGCATAGACACCTCCTCCTTGCAATTGGACAGGCCGGCACGTCCCCGAGAGATAGACGCCGGGTTCGAGGAGGAGTAAGCGAAAAAACAGAATACCGGTGAATTTTTCAGTCGGTGCCGGTCCAGCCGGGGCCGCGGAGAGCGCGGCCGGCTTTGACGCCAGTAAGATTGCCGCGTTCGTACTCCAACTGTCCGTTTACGAACACATAGTCGATGCCCTTGGCCGGCTTGTTCGGCTCCTTGTACGTGGCCTCGTCCGTGATTGCGGCTGGATCGAAGATGGTGATGTCGGCGAAATACCCGGACTTCAGCAGGCCGCGTCCGGTAAGGTGCTCGCGCTGCGCGGGCATTGAAGTGATTTTGCGAATTCCTTCCTCGAGGGGCATGAGCTTCTGGTCGCGCACGTAATGGCCCAGGAAGCGCGCCATGGCACCCCAGGCGCGCGGATGCGTAAAGGGTTCGTAGAGCGGGCCATCGAGCCCGGTCGAGCCGGCATCCAGGCCGATGGAAGTCCAGCGCTGCTTCAAGCCGGTTACGAGATCTTCCTCACTGGCCATGAAATACAGCGCCCCGGTCTGGGCTTTGTCCGCCAGGATGAAGTCGAAGAGCGCGTCGAGCTCTGGCTTCTTTTCAGCTTTGGCCATCTCCGTCACAGTCATGCCGTTGTACTTCTTCAGGCCGGGATTCTGGACGCCTGCAAGCATCACGCCGGTCCCGCCACCGCAATCGTAATAGAGGTTTTCCCATTCCTTGTGGTCCGAAGCCATCTCGCCCTTAATGCGTTCGCGGATCTTCGGGTCTTTCAGCCGTTCGAGTAGCTTGGCCACGCCGCCGTCGGCCACCCAGGGCGGCAGAGCGGAGGCCAGCGCCGTGCCCCCAGCGAGGTAGGGGTATTGGTCAGCGCGAATATCCAGTCCGGAATCGCGGGCGGCCTGAATTTTTTCGACTACCTTCACCATGGAGCCCCAGCGCGGCTTACCGCTCACCTTCAGGTGGAAGATTTCGACGGGAAGCCCGGCTTCCCGCCCGATGCGGATCGCTTCATCAACCGCAGCCATCTCCGACGTGCCTTCGCTGCGCATGTGCGAGGCGTAAATCCCGCCGTATTGCCCAGCTACTCTGGCAAGTTCGATGAGCTCCTCGGTCTTGGCGTAGTGTCCCGGCGGATAGATGAGTGCCGTCGAGACTCCCATCGCGCCATCCTTCATCGCTTGCGCCACCAGCGACTTCATCTGCTCGAGTTCAGCGGCCGTCGGGGCGCGGTCGTCATCCCCGATCACGGCTTCGCGCACCTGCGCAGCGCCGACGTAAGTGCCAAGATTGATTGGAGTGCCCTGGCGTTCAAGCCTGCGAAAGAAGCCGTCGAGCGTGGTCCAATCCACGGTGAACTTGAATTGCTCGAGCATTGGCTTCATCGGCGCCAGCGTTTTTTCGTTTTGCGGCGCAATTGAGCCGCCTTCTCCGGTGATTTCGGTCGTGATACCCTGCGCCAGTTTGCTAAGACCGCGATTGTCCACGAGGAGTGAAAATTCGGACTGGCCGAGCATGTCAATGAAGCCGGGCGAGACGACGCGTCCGGAAGCGTCAATGACCTTGGCGGCATGAGCCTCGCCCAGTTTTCCGATGGCCGCGATGCGGTCGCCGCGAATGCCGATATCCGCGGAGTACCAAGGGCCTCCGGCGCCGTCAACGACGTGGCCATTGCGAATTATTACATCAAATGTTGCATTCTCATTTGTAGCCGAACGATTCGCCCGGCGCACGCCCGAGTAGCGGGCCGCTGCCGAAAGCGCCACAGCAATGATCAGCGCGGCCAGCGCGGCGCAACTCTCGACGGACAAACGCTTCCCCTGCGGCACATACCCTCCTCGGCCAAAATGCGGCGCAACAAATGTTGCGAGTGTTCCGCTCTTATACCACACCGGCGCTCGAATCGCCGAACAATTTGCTGTTGCGCGCGAGCAATTCGGCCGGTGAGAAGGCCCGGGCCTGTTCCGCGGCAGCCGCTTCGCGATACCATGGGTTTGGAAGACAAATAGGGCTCGTAGCTCAGCGGTTAGAGCAGCGGACTCATAATCCGTTGGTCGTAGGTTCGAATCCTACCGGGCCCACCAGATCGTCCACTACTGCAAGCACTTAGCCAAGGTGCCTTCAGACCGCTGCTGCATTTTGGGGCAACTTGGGAACATCTGGGAACAACTGGTCAGCCATGCGCAGGACTGCGCCCTTCTGAGCTTCGGGCACGGCGTGCGTGTAGATCGCGAGTGTCGTTGTCGGGTTTCTTCACGAATCGCCCGAACTTGTGCCAAGCATGAAAGCCTGCCACGTGGGTAGCGGTCGGCTTCTGCATCGCAATCAGCATGATGTTTCGGAGACTGTAGCGGTGGAACTTGGCCATTGCCGTCAAGTAGCTGGTTAGAGTTTCGCTGCGGCCTTCGTTGAGCGCAGCGATTAGCTGCTCGATGGCCTTGCTGGTGACTTCTTTGATTTTTTCGTTTTTCATCTTGCGTTCTCCTGTGAGGTGATTTGGTTCCTTCACCCAGGAGAGAGGAACCAATCACCGAGCCCACAGGAGAGCGCAGAGGTTTTCGGGTCGGAGCGGCTGAAGCGGGTGGCAACGGGCGTGACAGGATGTCGTTTCCCTGGCACGACCGTGTGCTAGCGGAAGCCGGAAGTTTTTCAGTTTTTCTACACTGGACGGAGGGCCTGATTACAAGAGGGGTGTAGCGCGGGCGGCTACGTCAATAAGCATCACGTAGGAAGGATTCAGACGATTCCGAGAATCCAGCCTTCGATTTCGGCGACTTTACGTTCATCCTCGGTCAGGCTTGGGGTGAGGAATCGTTCAAGGCTACCGTCTTGGTCGCTCTTGCGAAGCCATTCGGCGGTGGCATAAGCGTCCTGCTGATGAGAATCTCGGCCATCGCGGGGGAAGCTATGGCTCCAGAGTGCGGGATAAACTTCAACGACCGCTGATTTGCCCTGAGGAATCCTCCAGCCATCGAACGGCCAAAAGTGGACTCGCTCCCCGGCACGCGAGCGCAAAAAGCGCAGCCACGGAATGCCGGCATGGGTGGACTTGGCGACGGATCCGGGTACGTCGAAATGAAACACGGATTTCGCGCCCGCCCGCGCTTCCGTGAGCCGTCTCCAGCGGGAATCCCCGCAGCGGGCCGCGCCACTGCCGCAAAAGCCGTCTCGAACGAAATCGACATACGTGTGATCTTCATCCGTGGGCCAGTGCTTTTGAAAATCGTCCAGGAAAGTGGCCCAGTCGTGGGGCAAGCCGTATTTCTCGAAGTAGTGCACGGGGAACGAAAAGCCGTGGTCAATGCCTACCAGCGTGGCGTGCGGCTCGGAGAGGCGTTGCACGATCCACTGTGCAATCTCTTTGCGAGTCCAGTTCCGGCGGGGGCTGGGAGGGGGAGCGACCTCGCGCGGCTCGGTCATGTGATCCGCCATGTAGACGCGCAGACCCTTGAGACTGGACTCACACGTTTCCGCGCCAGAGTAGTCGATTCCAATGTACCTCTCGAAAGCTGCGCTCATGTCGTCGTCCGCAGACGAAACTTCGTTTTCGTCGTGGGTAGATTACCAGACCAAGGGCGTGCAGCGCCCAACATGGTGATTGATGCGGTGTAGGCTATCGCTCAGAAATATGGTGCCATTTGAGCGATAGAAAGGTTCCCTATCGCTCAAGCAACAGTGTGCTGGTTCGCGAGGGCGAACGCCGCTCCGCCCACTGTCGCCTGAGCATTCCCGTGCGTCCTGCTCAAGACGCAAGATTGCAAGCTGATGCCAACGGGCGTGACAGGACCGCGGTTCCCTGGCGCGCTTATGCTAGCGAAAGCCGGTGGGGATGGGACTGCGTTTTTCGATCAGGTGGGGGATAAAACAGTCAGACTAAGACGCTAGGGGAAGTCTAAGATTTTTCTTTCATGATTCGCTCCGCCTCCTGCAAACCGGTAGCGAGCAAGCGCAGACGGTCCTTCCCGTCATTGTCTACAAATCGGGATGTGTTTTTCACGGCCATCCGGGCGTTCGCATCCGTAAACCCGTTCCGCCTCACGGTTTCGACTAGCTCTTGCTTCTCAATGCGCTTCGGATATCTGCAGGCCAGCGCAAGCAAGGCCACTTCTGGCGCAGTCTTCTTTCTGAGATGGAAATACATTCTTCCGTCGACTTCCTCGATGAGCGGGTATTTCTTTCTAACGAGGGAGTCCACGACTTCCTTTGCAGCGCTGCTGTCAACTGCACCGTGTTGGGCGTGCCGTATCATTTCTGCAAGAATCCACGAACAAGTTGAGACTACGACGGTCGCATCCATTTCATTCGGGTCGATTTCGTCGGGGTCGTGCCTCCCGCCACGGTTGCTTGCTATTTCGTATACGAATCGGCAAGCACGCGGAATAGTTATTCGTACGGTGTCGTCCACCGAACCGACCGCGAGATTAGAGAGACTATTAATGACGGAATCGGCCTTGAAAGCCTTGCTTGCAGGCACCACTTGGCCCGCACGAACATAAAGCGCCTTCAAAGCCGCTTCAACGAACTTGCCTCCTTTTGCGATGCTGTCCTCCCATTCCCCACGCTGAAGGTCATCGGTCATTCGTTCAAAGTGCCGGAGCATCGCCGCGACATGCTTCTTCGGAAAGAGGGGCGTTAGGAGTTGTTCTACATTCGCCTTAGTCATTTTCTTGCGAGGCATTCCTTCCAAGAGTCGGTGAGGGTGTAAACACCATGCTTCGGCGAGTCTACCCAGCCCTTGGCTTTTGCTCTGTTAGCGTGCGCGGAATTGAACTTACTGCCGAGGACCGCTTTCATTTTGTTCCAGTTCTTCTCTATCTCGGCGCGATTCACTTGCTGCGAGGTATCCCCCTTCACAAGCCGCGCGAGAAGGAGTGCAAACTTGTGCGGCCCCTTTAGCCCCCGAGCGTACTTGTTCATAAAGGCGAGGACGTTCGTATCGAATGCAGCGGTGGTCAAACTGACGCACGGCGCCACGGCACGGGAAGCCCTTTTCTTACCGCCTGGTTTATCGCGCCCGACCTCGCCAAGGGCATCATCAACGATGGCCCTTATTCGCTTAAGCGCAGATGAGATTTTGTCTTGGTCCATAAGCTATTTCCGGTTTACGTAGGAATTGCCTCCACGCACCTTGAGGATGACCAGCGGGCCCTTTCTCTTGGCAAGCCCCTTAAGGGCCATATCAACAGCTTGTCTGCTGTAGTGGTATCCATTTTCGGCCAAGGCACTCCTTACCTCGCCGAGAGTCTTCCCTTTGGAGAAAAAGCTCTTGGAGATCAGTAACCGCACACCGCCTGTGGCACCGCTGAAAGAGGAAGAGGCCGGCTTCGGGCTTGGTTTAGAGTCCTTGCTGAAGACGGCTTTCTCAAGCCGTTCGAGTCTCTTGATGATTTCTTTGAGTTCGTTGCTCACAAACGGGCTCCTCGCTACGCGGTATATAGCCAGCGTCCTTTTTCCCTGATACGTCGCAGGTTTCTGCGTCGAACTAGGCGAAGCATGGCGGGGGACAGAGTTGTTACGGGATAGTGGTGACCCATCTCTTCAAGCGCGGACTTGACGCTCGCGAGATCTTTGGGTTTCTTGAAGAAGCCGCCATCTCTGAGCGACGCTATCAGGTCAACGAGTAGCACGCGACCCGATTGTGCCTTTGCACGTCGACGCGTAGGCCCTATTTCCGTGGCCTTCTTCTTAAGGTCGTCTACGACGGCCGAAATCTCCTTCGGTGTTCCCTCAATGTTGATCGTGATGCCTTCAGGGGTGGTGATTTGTGCTTTGGCCATATATGCTGATATTCCTTAGTTGGTCCTAGGACCGCAGAAGTAGACTAGCGGAATAGTTCAGCAGCGTCAAGAATGCTAATCAGCTAAGCTTGTCCCAAAAAGTATTTGCGCATAATCTGATCGTAAGGCCATAAGATCGGAGGCCAATCCATAGTCAGACCTGGCGGACAAAATCATCCGTTGGCCAAAACTTGGGAAAAAACTAGGGAACAACCGTGGGAACAACTGGGCGGTTTTTTCCACCGCGGACGACTTGGAGCGGACCTGAATGGCTCCCGCTCGGCGGGAATTCGCTCTTGGGCCGGCCTGGTTTGGAGGCAAAAGTCCGTTGGTCAAACGTGGGAACAACTTGGGAACAAATGGCTCCAAATACCCCCGAAAACGGGCTACGAGCAAAGAGCTAAAGGCAAGACGAACCAACAAGATAGCGAGATTGGACTTGGACTCATAATCCGTTGGTCGTAGGTTCGAATCCTACCGGGCCCACAACCCCCTGGGAAAAATTGGCGAAGTGCGGGTCTAATTTTCCCGCGGTTGCGGATTGCTGTTCCATGACTCCAAGGCGATTTTCCACGACGCGTCGCTCTGCCGCTTCAGGATGAGCAGAATTTTGCCTTCGCCGACAAATGGTTTCTGCGGAGCCGGGAATTCAATCTTCTGGCGGTTGATCCCCCACTCGTAGGCGATATCGCCGTGAACCTGTATGTCCTGCCAATCCACGGTGCAGTAGATCATCTTCGCTCCGGCGAGCTGTGGAGTGAGGCTGTTGAGCCATTCCGCGATTTTCGGCTGCCCCAGCATGGGCTGCATGCCCGGGAGTAAATCCACCCCGTCCGCAGCCCACAGCGCAGCGGAGGCGGGATGATCCATTTTCTGGCAAGCGCCAATGAACTCTCGATTGAAGCTGTCAACCGCCCTGCGCGCTTCCGGATCCTCTGCACAGGCACGCTTCGGGGTCGCAAATCCAAAGCAAGCCGTCGCGACCACCGCGAGTGCGGCCAGTGCCGTAACTCCCGCCAATCTCGTGCTCATAGCTGCGTCTCCTCAATTTGCGTGGGGAACTGCCCGCCGGCCGGCCGGCTGGAACATGGCTAAAGACGTGCCTTCTCGTGCGGGTGTTTCATCCTGCTCGCACCACGCTCATAATGGCCTCCGGGGTTCGCTTTGGATGTCGCAACCCGCCCCGGGGAAACAACCGTCTGGCTCGAATCGGACGACGTGGGGAACCTAGTTTCGCAAGTGCAAGGGAGCGGGGGCATATTGGAAGCTCCGGCTTACACGAGGAGCCAGAAGCGTCGCGGCCATTAGAAAATCCAAAGCGATGCGAGCGAGTGCAAACCAATGCAATCCGGGGGCTTGCATTGTCAGCCACGCGGCAGTTCCGAGCGCATGCAGCACAGAGAAAAGGATTGCCATGCCGCGCGCCAGGTCATCGAGAACCCAAAGTCCCAGCGCGATGCCCGCAGGAACCAGTGCCATTGAAAATGCGAAGATCAACGGCAACACGGCTTCGCTCCGGGGCGGTTTGACGGCGGGAATCTGCCCTGCCAGCAGCGCCAGGAGCACGCACGAGAAGCCAGCATGATACACACTGATGAGCGTAACGGCAGTTGGTCTGGATGAGTTCCAGACGGCCGCCGAACGCGCGCGCGTGTATATCCTCGCCAAACCCACGCACGCACTAAGTAGCCATACCAGGCGCTTCCATGCGCCGTCGATCACGGCGAGTTCCCCAAGCATCGCCTCGCCCCAGGTTCTTTCTTCGATTGGCAGACGCTCGGCAAGCCAGCGGACGAAAACAATGACCAAGGTTTCGAGAGTTCTTCCTGACTTCATGGTTTCACCCAAGACGAGGAACTGGCCGCAGCACTCGCCTGCCTGCCGTCCTTTTCGCGCGAGCGGCGCACGCCGCGCGCCGCCCTTCGCCAGTGAGGCGATACATGTGCCGAGGCTTTCCATTTTCCTCGGCATGTTCCCAGCAGCTTTCGAGCCAGCCGCGCTCTGTTAGCCGCGCCAGAATCGGATAAAGTGTTCCTGATTTCAGCCCGGTCTCGCGGCTCAAGTCATAGCCGTAACGCCAATCCGAGGGGGAGGCAAGCAGCGCGTCGCATACCTTGAGAGTTTGAGGTGATGGCTTGATGGAACCCAGCATGGCTGAAAGTCTACATATGTAGAGTGGCTCTCGTCAAGCGGAAACATTTGCCGCGAGACTCACCGTGCTCTTTGAGCCGGCAAGCGACCCTTTCACCGCGGCGCGGGAGCCGGTTCGTTCAGAATCAGCCAGTAGAGTCCGAGTTGCCGGACAGCTTCGATGAATCTGTCGAACTCCACAGGCTTTCGAACGTAGCTGTTCGCGCCCAGGCTGTAGCCTTGCAGCCGGTCCTGATCCTCATTCGAGGTCGTGAGAATCACGACCGGAAGAAACCGCGTTCGCTCGGTCGCGCGAAGCCGCCGCAACACCTCGAGTCCGCTGATCTTGGGCAGCTTGAGATCGAGGAGAACGACTTGCGGCATTTGCGTTACGTCGCGGCCGGCATACGCGCCTTCGCCAAAGAGGTAGTGCAGCGCCTGTTCGCCGTCCCGGACGATGATGACTTCGTTTCGGATGTTGTTCTTCTGCAGCGCGCGAAGCGTGAGGACTTCATCATCGGGATTGTCTTCCACCAGCAGAATCGGTTTTTCTTGCACTCCAATCCTCCAATCAAAGTGGCTTGCTTCTTACAACGTGAAATAGATCGTTGCTCCGCGGTCCACGGCTCCTTCCGCCCAAACCTTCCCTCCGTGCCGAAGAATCACCCGCTGCACCGTGGCCAGGCCAATGCCGGTTCCAGGGAACTCTTCAACGCCGTGGAGCCGCTGGAACGCGCCGAACAGGCGGTCCGCATAGGCGGGATCAAAACCGGCGCCGTTGTCGCGGACGAAGTAAGTGGACTGCCCGTTATCGCGAAGCAGCCCCATCTCAATGCGGGCTTCCGCTCGTTTCGACGTAAATTTCCACGCGTTGCTGAGGAGGTTCTGCAATACGATGCGCAGCAGGTGACTGTCACCTTGCGCCAGCAGGCCGGAAGCGATTTCGAAGTGCGCCCGGCGTTCCGGATCTCCGGCGCGCAGATCCCTCGCGATTTCGTTCGCCATTGCGCTCAGGTCGATTTGCTCGCGGCGGATTTCCGTTCGAGTAACGCGGGAAAGCTTCAGGAGATCATCAATGAGCATGCCCATGCGTTGAGTTGCGCCACGAATGCGCTGCAGGCAGGCTCTCGCTTCGGCATCCAGCTTTGCGCTGTAGTCTTCAGCCAGGACCTGGCTGAACCCGTCAATGGCGCGCAGCGGGGCACGCAGATCGTGTGACACGGAATACGAAAACGATTCGAGCTCCCGGTTTGCGGCTTTGAGTTCGGCGCTGTCGCGAAGGATTCTCTCTTCCGCACGGCGGCGCTTCCCGCTCTCGACGTAAATCACCGCAGCCGCGAGCGCCAGCGCAAGGAAGAACATGACATATCCCCCGGCAATCACCCGCTTCACCTGGGCATCGTGCCGGGCGGCGGCCGCGGAGCGCTCGTCCAGTAAACGCTTTTCTGTCGCCTTCATCTCCCCAAAGCCGCGGCGAATTTCCGCCATGATCGCCCTGCTTGCGAGTTCCCTCTCGCGGTGCCTGATGGCTTGTTCGGCATCGTCGTACATCGTGAGTTCCCGGCGAACGAGAGGTTCGATTCGGTCGAGGGCCGACTGCTGCGAGACATTGTCAATGGTCACTTCTCGCAGCCGCGAAAGTCCCCTTTCGAGCTGTTTGCGCGCTGCCGTGGCCCGCTCGAGAAACGAGATTTCGCCGGTTATCGCATACCCGCGCTGCATGCTCTGGTAGTCCAGCAGGTCGGAGATAACTGAATCCTCCGCTTCGAGAACAACGTGCGTGTGTTCCACCCAGTGCGCGTCGCTGTCCTCCTCCAGGATGCGCCGGTATGAGATTGCGGCGATGGCTGTCACGAGCAGCACGGCTGCTCCAAAAGCGAAGATCAGACGATCTCGAAAGTTCATCAAGGGCTGTTAGTGAAGGGGGAGGAACTCCGGCTAGCCGAGAGGTGGCGGCCCGCCACGGGAAAATCTCCGTGGGAGGCCAATTGTGCATTGAAATTGAGGTTTCCGGCCGCGATGCTGGTTGACAGCGCGCGAAACAGTCAACAGTCTGTTCCCACGAGACGATCCACTCCAAATTGCGCGTTGCACGGACCAGGACTAGAATTTCCGATGAACCATGTGACTTGCCCCATGTCGTCCTCTCCATTGCCAATGGCTGTGCTCCGCCGCGCCTTGTTCTGTGCCGCGGTATCTATGCTCCTGGGTTGCTTCTCTGCGGCGTGCCTATTCGCCTGGTGTCAGACTGGTATCTCGGCCGCTACGATCGTCGAAGGAACGATACGGAACTCTGCGGGAGAGCCGATCTCCGGGGCCGTGGCAACTCTCGCCGACTCGAGCGGAAAGACAATTTCGCAAACCACAAGCGATGCTCACGGCGAGTTCCAGTTTTCTGCGACTCGTGCCGGAGCGTTTTCGCTTCGCGCCGAGAAAATGGGAGTCGGAAAGTCCAAGCTCCAAGCCTTCCGTCTGGCAGCGGGTGAGCGACGCCACGTCGAAGTCGTACTCATGAACGAAGCTGCGGACACAGCTGCTGCGGATATCGAGTTTGCGGACGATCCAGGTTTCACGGTAGCGGGAGTCAACGATGGCACCGACGTAGGCGGTCACGGATCGGATACGACGCGCCGAACCGGCGAGTCGCTCGCGCGGGAAACGCTGGACCTGAAGTCCACCGCGGAAGACGAAGCCGGCTCTCCGACAGACTCGGATGCGGCAAGGAACGCGACCGCACACCGCGTCCGGGGAGAAGCCGCGGAGCGCTCCGGCGACCCTGTCGGTGCGGTACGCGAATTCGAGCTTGCCGTTCGTGCGGACCCCAGCGAGCAAAATTACTTTGACTGGGGCTCGGAGTTGCTGCTGCACGGTGCGCCGCGGCCCGCTGCCGAGGTTTTTTCAAACGGCTCGAAAGCCCACCCTTCCTCGTCCAGAATGCTCGCCGGTCTTGGAGCTGCGCTTTACGCTAGCGGATCGCCCGAAGAAGCCGCGCGCCGCCTTTGCCAGGCATCGGATTTAAATCCCGCCGCGCCGGCTCCCTATCTGTTTCTTGGAGAAATCCAGGAATCCTCCGCGGTCCCACTCGCATGCGCAAAGGAAAAACTCGCTCGATTCGCGCAAACGCAGCCGAGCAATGCATTGGCCAATTACTATTACGCCGTAAGCCTGGCCAAGCGAGCCCAGAATTCGGCGGGTACCTTGGAGGCCGGCACATCGGAAATCAAGCAAGCCCAAGCTCTGCTTGAAAGGGCTGTCGCGCTTGACCCCAAGCTTGCCGAGGCGCACCTGCAGCTGGGGGTGCTCTATATGGCTCGAGGCGATACTGCACGCGCAGTTGCCTCTTATCGGATGGCCGTGACATCGAAGCCCATGCTCCCCGAGGCACACTACCGCCTCGCCCTGGCCTACAAGCGAAACGGAGAGAACGCAAAGGCCGAGCGCGAATTTCAGCTTTACCGCGAGACACGGAAAGCCGAAACCGCCGCCACCGAGGCGCGCCGCCGCGAACTTCGCCAATTCTTGGTCATTTTGAAAGACGAACCCCCCGCTACGCGTTAAGCCGCATGGACGAACCACAAACGCACTGCCTCGATGCTATTGGGCGCCCGTCTTTTCTGCGGGCAGGATGCCGCTTCCTTCACGAATCGTGATGATTTGGTTCGCCCTGATTTGCTCGAACCGCTCCAGTTTCCCGGTCGTCGGCCATTTCACTTCGATGAGATCCACCGTCTGGCTCTTGCCCAGGCCAAAGTGCAGCCGCAAATCCGATTGTGACATTACGCTTGACCCGCTGTGCACCTCATCCATTTGTGCATGCGTGCCGGTTACAACGCGCACGCGCGCGCCAATCGCCGTTCGATTGCACTTCGTTCCAATCAGCTTGATCTTGATCCAGTTCTGCGCATTGCCCCCGTCATTGCGGAGCAGAGAAGGAACGTCATTCATGTTCAGAATAAGCGCGTCAATGTCGCCGTCATTGTCGTAGTCACCGAACGCCGCGCCGCGGCTCGAAAAGCGCTCGGTGATGCCCGGTCCCATCTGCGCGGAAACGTCCTTGAATTGTCCCTTGCCCAGATTCCGGTAAACGAGGCGCGGATTCGCAAAGGTTTGCCCGATATCGTGCCCAGCTATTTCCGGGTAAACGTGCCCGTTCACTTGCATGATGTCGGGCCAGCCGTCGTTGTCGTAATCGAGAAAGGCACAGCCCCACGCGACATACTGGTTATTGACGCCGACTCCTGAAGCGAACACGACGTCGGTAAAGGTTCCGTCCGCGTTGTTGTGATAGAGATTGCAGGTGTCATCGGCAAAGTTCGTCTTGAAAATATCGAACCAGCCGTCGCAATCGTAGTCGGCGACAGCCACGCCCATGCCTGCTTGCTCGTGTCCGTTTTCGCTGTAAGCGCAGCCCGCAATCACGGCGACATCCGTAAACGTGCCGTCATGATTGTTCTTGAAAAGAATACTCGGCTGCGAATCGACCGCCACGTAGATGTCGGGCCAGCCGTCGTTATCGAAATCGTAGGAGACCGCGGTAATGGAATAACGCGGGCCAGGTTTCAAGATGCCGGCCTTTTCGGAAACATCGCTAAATGTTCCATCCCCATTGTTGTGATAGAGAATGTTTGTGTCGCCGGGCATTCCGCGTGGTCCGCACATCACGGGAATCCCCTTCCACTGGCACTTTTCGGGCTCCTCCTTGGCGGGCACTTTGTCCGGATCCAGCTTGATGTAATTGCAAACAAAGAGGTCGAGCCTTCCATCCCGGTCGTAGTCAAGCCAGGTGCAACCCGCGCCCCAGCGAACCTGCTCGCCATGAAGCCCGGCTTTCTTCGTTACGTCCGTGAATGTGCCGTCGCCATTGTTGTGGAAAAGAATGTTGTGGCCCCAAAAGCAGCAGAAAAGATCGTCCCAGCCGTCATTATCGTAGTCGCCCACGCAGACGCCGGTTTGCCAGCCCGTGCGCGCTAAGCCGGACCTTGCCGTAACGTCCGTGAACGTGCCGTCGCGATTGTTTTTGTAGAGATGCGAAGTGGGGGCTTTGCCTGCGGGCCATTCGGTATTGAAACGCGTGCCGTTCGTCAGGTAGATGTCCAGCCAGCCATCTTGATCGTAATCGAAAAAGGCGAGCCCGCTCCCCTTTGCCTCGATGATGTATTGTTTGCGGTCCACGCCTCCCCACACATTTGCAGTGGTCAAGCCGGCTTCACGCGCAACATCCACGAAGCGCACGGAGGCATTGGGGAGGCTCGCTGCTTCCAGAACTGCCGAACGTTTCCACTTCCAAAGCGGCGTCGCGAGCGCCTCGATCAGCGCGCCGCCGAGCACAACCAGCGAATTGCCAAGAAATCGCCGCCGGTGAGAATTCATGGTCAGAGGGTGCGATCCGCTATTGCCAACGCGAATTGCAATAGTTGTTGGCGAGCTTGCATCGGCAACGGCTGCTGAATCGTGGACGCCGTTTGCGGAGCGCGCTCCAGAGCTTCTTCAATGCGGCTTACGTCCAGCCCGTACGCCGTGCCGCTGCCCTTGAAGCGATTCAGCACCTCGCGGGCCTTCGCGATCTCTCCGGTTTCGTAGTAGAAGAAGCCAAGCGTCGAATAGCCGCCCGCCCATTCGGGAAGCAATTCCACGCAGCGCTCAAAATACGCCGCCGCCTGTGGCGTCTCGCCCTCGAGCGCGGAAACAAGCCCGAGGCCCCAGAGCAGCTTGCCGGAGCTTGGAATTCTCTCCAAGCCCTTCTTCAGAGTGCCTCCGGCCGCGGCTAAGTCGCTTCTCCGTAACTGCACAAGCGCCAGCGACAGATAATCCTGATCATTGTCCGGGTTCCGTTGGATCGCATCGCGAAAAATCTCGGAAGCATGCGCGGCATCTCCGAGATGCGCGTAGACATCGCCTAACAGCGAGAGATACGCGCTGTCTTGGCGGCCCTGCGCCGAAACCTGCTGCGCGAATTCCAGCGCTTGGGAGTAAGCCGCCTTGCGGAAATACGCATCCGCAAGGTCGAATTTCACGTCGTCCGATTCGGGATTGGCGCGCAAAGCGCTCTGAAAGTGCTCTATCGCGTCGTCGTACAAGCGATAGCGGGCCAGCAGAACGCCGACACCGGTCTGCGTGCGGAAATCACCGCCGCTGACCTGATCCAGCTTCGCCACGGCCTTCCTGGCGTCATCTGCCTTGCCCAGCTTAAGGTACGTTTCGGCAAGCAGATAGAGATTTTGCGGCTCGTCGGGATGCTTGGCCAGCTCTTCCGTCAGTTGCGTCAGGTCAAGCTGTGCGCGCTCTTGCGGCGCAAGGTTCGAACGATTATTCAAATAGTCGAAAAGATGCTGATATGGCAGGGGACCATTGGCCGGTTGCTTCGATAGCGTCTGGAAAACGCTCAGGTCCCGCTGGGCCGCATCCATCTGGTGCAGGCTGCGTTCCACCATCGCCAGCTTGTAATAGCCCGAAGCCGGGTCGTGGCTCACCTTTACGTACCGCCTTAGCAGCACGGCAGCGGCTTCGTATTGCTTGTTGGCGACTCGCAGATTCGCGAGCTCCAGCAGTGCATCGGAGAAATTCGGATTCGCCTTAAGCGCTTGCTGAAAAAGCAGCTCCGCCTTCGCCTGATTTCCCTGCCGCTCCTCGATAAATCCAAGATTGAAAAGGCAGGAAGCGTTATGCGCATCATGCTTCAACCCTTCCTCGAAGTATTTTCGCGCTTCGTCAAAGCGCCCGAGATGACGGTAGGAAAGACCCAGGAAAGCGTACGACCGCGCGGAAGGATCCAGCGAGACCAATTCCTTAAACACGGCGATCGCTTTGTCCGATTTCCCGGACATAAAGTAGCTCTCACCAAGGGCCGCGCGAAGGTCGGCTCTCTTCGGATCGAGTTTTGTGCCGGCTTCGAGCAACGGGATCGCATCCTCGAAATAGTTTTGCGTCATGCTTACGCGCGCGAGCAGGAAAATGGTGTCGGTGTTCTCCGGCGCTAGTTTGTGAGCCCGGGCAAGCGCGTCGAGCGCGTCCACGGCGCGGTTTTGATCGAAGTAAAGCTGTCCCAGCAAGTAAAGCGTTTCCGCGGAATCGGGCTTCAATTTCAACGCTTGATGCAGAGCGAGCTCCGCCTTCGCAGGCTGACCGGCGCGGAGATAAGCCTGACCCAGGTTGTGCAGAATCTCGAACGTTTCCGGCTTGAGCGCGTTGGCTGCCTCCAATTCGCGCGCTGCCGCCAAATATTGTTTTTCGCTCGCCAGTAGAATGCCCAGCGTGAAGTGGACCTGCACGTCGTTCTTGGCTGCCGCCGAAATCTCGCCGGCCAGCCTTAATCCCTCTCGGTTTCGTTTTGCTCGAAGGCAGGCACGAACGAGGTTCATGCGCGCCGCGGTGTTGCTTGGCGGAACACGTTGTAAATAAAGGATGGCTTCGTTTGGCGCGCCTCTGGCCATCAATACCAGGCCAAGATTGTAGTCGGCATCCCGATTTGCCGGATCGAGCCGCAGCGCTTCGCGAAACTCTCTCTCCGCCGCATCCAGATTCTGCTGCGCGACGTAGGTGTTGCCTAGGTTATTTCGCGCCTTCGCGGACTTAGGGTCCAGTTTCGCCGCATGCTGGAACGCTTCCAGCGCGCTTTGGAAGTCCTTTTCCGCGCTGTAGACAATGCCAAGCAGGCTGTAAGCTTCGGCGCTCGAAGGATGGACTTGCAATTCTTCCTGAAGCTTTGCCTTGGCCGTCTCGAACTGTCCTTCCTTGATCAAGGCTTCGACGTCAAGGAAGCCCGAGGCTGCTTTGTTTGTTTCCACCGAAGCAGCCGGGGTTTGCGCGGAAGCGATCACCGCAAGCGCCAGCGCAAAAGCTGACGCGGTCATGGCCAAGACCAGTGCGCGGCGGCCCCCCGGACGAACGACATTCGGCAAGAAAGCGCGCTCCTCGGTTTCCAGCCGCGTCTGGCCGCCGCGTTCAGGCAAATCGCAGTTCAATTTAGCCTCTCCAATGCTTCCCTGGCCATTTTGTGCTGAGGCTGCCGCAGCAGAAGAGCCTTCAGCACTTCTTTGGCTTTCTCCTTCTCCTGCAGGAGGGCGTACAAGCGGGCGAGATTCAGATACGCCTGATCGAAATCCGGCGCCGCGCTGATGCATTCGCGAAATTTCGCTTCGGCGTCCGCATGGCGTTGCTGACGCGCCAGCAGCACGCCCAAGTTGTTAAGCGCGTCCGGATATTCAGGCCGCAGCGCCAGGGCGCGCCCAAGAAATTGTGCAGCCCGGTCGTTCTGGTCCTGCCGCGCGTAAAGCATGCCAAGGTTGTAGTTCACCTCCGGGTCGTTGGGCGAAACGGCCAGAGCCCGCTCCAGCATTTTCTGCGAATTCGCCAAATCGCCTTCGCGACGGTACAGGTTCCCGAGATTGACCAATGCAGTCGTGTACGCGGGCCGCAGCTCGAGCGACTTGTTGAAGTACCCAACAGCCTCTTCGCTGCGGCGCTCCTGCGCGGCAATCATCCCCAGATTATTCCAAGCCTCCGGATAGTTGGGCCGCAGCTTCACGGCGCGCTCGAGCAACCGCTGTGAATCGGCCAAAGCGTTTCGACGCAAGTAGAGCGTTCCGAGGTTGTAGAGCGCTTCCGGATCGTTTGGCCGCGCCGCGATGACTTGCTTGAAGGACGCTTCGGCTTGCTCCAAATAGCCGTGCTGAAAGAAGGCAACGCCGTACGTGAAGTCGTTCCGCCGAAATTGTTCCTGGTACAGTTTTCCGGGGAAGGGAAGCGCGCGCGCCAAGCGCTCGGTCGCCGTTTTCGGCATGCGGTTCGCATCTTCTGCCGCTCGGAACGGGTCGCATTCACCTTGATACACTTTGACGATGTTCCCTTCGGTGTTCAGGAGCAGCGAAGTGGGCAATCTCAGATCGCGCCGCCAATCGAAGAGGTAGCGATACACAAGGTTGTAAACGCCAGCCACATCGGGTGTTGCGAGGAGCACCGGAAGTGAAGGAGCCGCCGTGCTTGCAATGGCGCGCACTTGGCCGGCTGCTTCCGCGCCATCCACGGTAATTGCGAGGATTTGGACACCGGCCGTATTCAGCGCACCGGCGTGATTGTGAAACCCTCGCAACTGGCTGATGGAAGCTTCTGCGGCAGCCGACCAGAAACAGAGAAGAACCGGCGTACCGCGAAGGTTGCGAAGACTGTGCAGGTTCCCGAATAGGTCCGGCAAGGAAAATTCCGGCGCGGGCAGCGGTTCGATTAGCCAGGTTGCAATGCCTGCGGCCTCCGGTTCCGAAGCCTGGTTGTTCGCTTTTTGCCGGTAGATTGCGGGACACGCTTCAAACGGCTGCGATTGGAATGTGATGGCACCTTCTTCTATCCGCACGCGGTGATTCACCGGCAAATGTTCAAAGGTCTGCCGCAAACCGCTTGGCCAGAGCACCGTCGCCCGTACGGCGCCCTGGGGCTTGCCCAAACCGAAGAACACTTCTTTCGTGTGCTGCGACAAAAATCCGGATCCCGCCTGCAAGTACTTGGTTTGGCGGAGCGTCCCCGTTTCCACGGTGATCGCCGAGCCGATCGCGTCGCGATTGCTCTTCGTTCCGCGCAACCGGAACGCAATCGCATCCCCAATATCCGCCATCGCGTTATGCAGTAAGCGCAGCTGAGGTCCACTGCGATTCTTCAACACGAGCTCCAGTCGCCCATCGCCATCCAAATCTGCCAGGGCAAAGGCCCGGCTGTCATCCGCGAAGTCGAGCGCCGCCACTCCGGAAGCTTCGGCGAACAGGCCATCCCCGGTGTTCACCAGCAGGACGTTCCTCTCGAATCCATTCCACATCGCGCCTGAGCGAATCAACTCGTTAATCGCATTCCATCCCCGTTCGTATTCAGGCGAGGAAACGTTACTCAGCGGAGACTTTCCCACAACCTGACGCCAGAAGAAGCTCGCCAGATCGGCCGAATCATTCTGCTTGGCATCCGAGGCGGCCGGCCCCGAGATGTAGCCGTTGGCGATGTACAAATCCGAGTGTCCATCGTTATCGAAGTCCCACGCATCTGAAGACCACGCCCACCGTCCCATCGCCGCTCCGCACTCGCGGCTCACGTTCGCGAACGTCCCGTTGCCATCGTTCCGGTACAGAGCATTTCCTCGCGCATGATTGCGATAGAGCGCCCGCACCGGCTCCGCATCCTCGGGATGAAAATTCTCCTGCTCCGAAACCCGAATACCCGCCGCCGACCACATATTGGCGGCGTAGATATCCTGGCTGCCGCTGTTTCCGAAGTCGCACCAGCACGCGCTCATTCCCGCGCCTGCATCGTTCGCACGCGCTTCGTCCGATATCGCCGCAAACGTACCGTTGCCGTCGTTGCGATAGAGATTGCTTCGCCCAAAATCATTCGCCACGAAGAGGTCCGGCGCGCCGTCCCCGCTGGAATCGCCCCATGCGCACGCAAAACTGTAGCGGTCATTCTCGGCGTCGAGGCCGGCGGCCTCCGTGCGATCGACAAAACGCCAATCGCCCTCGTTGTGCAGGAGAAAATTTGGCGGGCCGTTGCGCGCGTCGAAATACGGTGCCGGATAGTGATATTGGTCCAATCCTACGTAGTAGCTGTAAAGGCAGAAGTAAATGTCGAGCTGGCCGTCGCGGTCGTAATCCGCCACAGCCGCATGCGTGAAAGTTCCCTCCGGCTCTCGCAGGAACCGAAACGCATCCTCCTTCAGCGCGAATGTGCCGTCGCCGCGATTCACAAAAAGCAGCGGTCCGGTGCCGCGAACGACGAGCAAGTCCTGTAAACCCCGGTTCTGAAAATCCGCAAAGAGCGCGCACGCTGTCCCGTCCAGCACGCCAACGCCGGCTCGTTCCGTGACATCCTCAAACGTGCCGTCACCGCGATTGTGATAGAGGCGGTTGGGCAGTCCTGAGGGCTGGCAGACATACAGGTCATCCCGGCCATCTCCGTCGAAGTCTCCCGCCGCGATACCATTGTTTCCGTAAACGTCGATCCCGCAGGCGCCGTCCAGCACGGACCGCCAATAATCCACGCCGCGGAGCATCTGCCTCCGGTATGAATCCAGCCCGCCGAAAGCAGCCGCGGTCACATCCAGGAACATCGGCCCGCCTCCGCGGCTCAGTATTTCATCCGTCGCCTGCCATTTTTGCGCGCGCCAGCCCGCGGCGTCCTGCTTCCACTCCGTTCGCCACGTTCCGACGCGTTCTTCGCGCGTTCGGTCACTCCGGACACCCACGATGTCATACCGGATGTCGGCAGCCACCTGCAACGGCTCGCGTCCGGTCTCCCGAATCCCGGTGATTTGAAACTCAGCTGTTTCGACATGCCCCAGGATGTCGAAATATTCGCGCAGCTCCTGCAGGAAGCGCTCTCGCGCAGAGGCCAGGTCCTGAGGAAAAATCCGCCGAACGACTTCGATTGCGCCGCCGCGTAACTTTCTTTCCTGCTGCGGCTTCAAACTGGTTGCAAGCATCTCGTTGCCGAAGAAAAGGGACGCCGCGGCATCGGCGGGCTGACCTCGGAGCAAATCCCTGCTCCACACATCCAGGAGTCGCGAGATTTCGAAGGCGTGCTTTTCCGTTACGAATTCGTCACTTCCCGGCGCCACGCGGCGCAGAACATCCTCGAGTGGCCCCTTCTCGGCATACCGCGGCTGAAAGCGTGGATCCGCAAGCGGCAACGGCGGTGCAAAGCCGTCCATTGGCGCAGCCCACGCCCGAATCGGGGCTGGGACTAACAGCACCGGAGCCCAGCGTATTCCGCCGAGGAATCGCCGCCGGGAAATCCCTTTTCTATTCTTCTCGCCCGCCATGCCGCTGCTCTTGCCGACCGCTCGGATGCTAGCACCTCGTACACACCCCTCCAACCGCTGCGTCCACGTGAGGCACGCTGGCTCCACGCAAGAGTTTCCGCTAACTTTTCCGGAAACCTACTGTGATGCCGGTCCGGACGATTCTCCGAGCACCAACTCGGCCGAAACCTGGTACTCGCGTCCGCGGGGATTCGCGGCGGAGCACAGCTCATGCAGCGCGTCAGCCGCCATTCGTCCCAGCATGTCGCGGTGGATATCGACCGTGGTGATGGAAGGATTGGAGTACTCTGCCAGGCGCGTGTTGTCGAATCCGGTGACGGAGATGTCTGCGGGCACGCGCACGCCGGATTTTGTCAAAGCCTTGATTACGCCGACGGCGGTCAGGTCGTTGACCGCCATCACAGCCGTCGGCCGCGGCGTCATCTTGAGAAGGGCCGTCCCGGCCGCTAGTCCGCCTTCGAATCGCAAATCGCCGGGAAGGACCGGCCCGGGTTCCAAGCCCAGCTCGCGCATGCAGTTCTCGTACGCTTGCAATCGCGCCACGTTTGACTTCAGGGCCGGCCGGCCGGCCACGAACGCGATGCGCCGATGGCCGTTCTGGTACAAGTATTCGACAATCTGCTTCATGCCTGAAAAATAGTCGACCCGCAGATTACTCGAGTACCCTTTTACTGGCGCCAAATCGAGGAAGGCCACGGCGATGCGGCGCCGCGCGAATTCGTTGATCAGCCGGAGGCTGATTTCCGAGGTCATCACCGCAACGCCGCGCACGTTGTGCTCCATCATGCGCTCGGCAGCCTCGCGTGTGCGCCGGGTGTCGTAGTTTGTGTCGCTCAGAATCGCGTCGTAGCCGAGGCTCCTCGCGCGCACCTCGAAGCTCTTGATCACTTCCGGGAAAAACGGATTCTCAATGTCCGAAACGATGATTCCCAGTGTCCGGCTTTCCCGCGAGGCGAGATTCCGCGCATGCGCGTTTGGGAAATAGCCCAGCTTCTTCACGGCGGAAAGCACCAGCCGGTGCGTTCCGCGTCCTACCTTTCCGGTATTGTTCAGCACATTGGAAACGGTTGCCGTCGAAACGCCAGCCGCTTTCGCCACGTCGCGAATCGTAAGAGCCATGAGCCGATGCACCAGCCGTTCAGGCGTTGAGTTTCGGGGTGTTGCACGAATCACCGTGCTTCCACGGCAGCCCTCGGAGTATAGGGTAAACAAAAATGCTTGACAACCAGCAACGCTCATGCTAAACGAGAAACCCAGATTAAACGGTTAATTCAGATTAACCGTTTCGCTTTGGGTCCTGTCGGGCGTTTCGCTTTGGGGTTGTCGGGTCGCTTTCATTCTCGCTGTGATTTTGGGGATGTCCGTAGCATTTTTCACCGCGTGCCAGTTGGGGTTCTGTCTCGCGGTTCTTGAATAAATTCACGTTCCCGTTTTACGGTTCCAGCTCCTCGCCGGCAGGCGGCGCGGAGGGGAGCCTCTTCTCGTATGCCGCTGCTGGCATATCGAGCCATGCTGAGGAGGTAAGTCATGGAGCATCACCTCGCGATATCCTGGGTTAAGCGGTTAGCCTTTTTCTCCGCGGCCGCTGGCTTGCTGTTCTTTGCCGTCCCCAGCCGGCTCCAAGCCCAGGTCGATACCGGCAGCATTCTAGGCACGGTCACGGATGCGTCGGGGGCCTCCGTCACCGGCGCCAAAGTGACACTGATCAACGAGGGTACGGGCGCGGAGCTCAGCACCACCACAGGGGCAGATGGCGGTTACAAGTTCACTCCCGTTCGCATCGGGAGCTACAAGCTCTCGGTGAGTCTCCAGGGGTTCCAAACAGTTGTACAGACCGGTGTCACAGTCAACGTGGGAGAAAATGTGGTCGCCAATTTCACGTTGAAGCCCGGCACGGTCACGGAAACCGTCAGCGTTGAGTCCACTATCCCAGTCCTTCAGTCGCAGGACGCCTCCGTCGGCCAGGTGGTTGACTCGAAGAACGTGAACGACCTTCCCTTGAACGGCCGAAACTTTACCTTCCTTGCACAATTGGCCGCGGGAGTGAACTCTCCGCAGGCGGATACTCGCGGCAACGCCTCCACCGGCGCTTTCGCCGCCAATGGCCTGCGCCCCGCACAGAACAACTATCTCCTAGACGGCATCGATAATAACTCCGATACCGTGGACTTTCTGAATGGCACCAACTTTGTTGTCCTTCCTCCGGTCGACGCCATTCAAGAGTTCAAGGTGCAGACCTCCGGCTTCAGCGCCGAGTACGGCCGCTCCGGCGCCGCGGTTTTGAATGCGACGATCAAGTCCGGCACGAACGAATTTCACGGCACCGCGTGGGAGTTCTTCCGCAACGATAAGCTGGACGCGGCGGATTTCTTCGAAAACGCGGGAAACATTCCGAAGGGGGCCTTGCGTCAGAACCAGTTCGGTGTTTCCATCGGCGGGCCCATCAAGAAAAACAAAATCTTCATTTTCGGTGACTACGAAGGTTTGCGGCGCGTTCAGGGGACCGTCGCTACAGGAACTGTTCCGACGGCTTTGATGCGCAGCACTGGCTACACCAATTTCACCGAACTGCTCGCACAGGGCGGAACGGAGACGGACGACTTGGGCCGCACCTTCGCTGCTGGCACGATTCTCGACCCCGCCACCACTCGTGCAGTAACGGCTGGGCAAGTCGATCCAGTGACCGGGCTTACTGCTGCGAAGACGGGGTTCGTCCGGGATCCCTTTGGCTCATGCCCGATCAACACGACAAACTACACGAGCAACGGGTGCCAAACGGGTCTTAACATTCTTCCCGCAGGGCGATTGGATGCGAACGCCATCAAGCTGTTGAATTTGTATCCCAACCCGACAACGGGATCTCTTTTTAGCAACTATGCAGTATCGCCGAAGCTCTTCGAGCATCGTAATGCCTTTGACACCCGCATGGACGTCAATTTCAGTGAAAAGGACCAGCTCTTCTTCCGGTTCAGTCTGGCGGATGACCCGCAGTTTATCCCCGGGATTTTTACGGGTATCGCCGATGGCGGGGGATTCCAGCAGGGCGATCAAACAGCCAATGCCCAGCAGAGCGCCCTGGGCTATACGCATACGTTTAGCCCGACGCTGATCAACGTCGCGCGCGCCGGCTTGAACTACTTGCACACGACGCGAGTTTCTCCGCCGGCTAACGACTTGAGCGATATCCCGGGCCAGTTCGGCATCCTGGATATCCCGCAGGAGCACGAGAACGGTGGCCTGCCGGCGTTCGGCATCAGCGGCTACCAGACCTTGGGCAGCAATGCCTTCCTCCCGTCGGACGAAGTCAGCTCCACGTTCCAGTTGACTGACGACCTGACGAAGATTTATGGGAAGCACACGTTCAAGGCCGGCTTCGAGTGGCAGCACGTTAAGTTTTCAACCTTGCAGCCACCCTGGTCGCGCGGGCAATTTAACTTCGACGGAACCTACACGGACGTCCCCGGAATCACAAGCGGCAACGTGGGCATCGCTCAGTTGCTCCTGATTCCACAAGCCTCAACGGTTCCAAACGGGATCGATTATGTCGGCGGGCCGGACAGCGTATTCGTCTCGAATATTTCTCTGACGGACAACGGGAAGAACTACTACGGGACTTACATCAACGATGATTGGAAGGTCACCAGCAAGCTGACGTTGAACCTCGGTCTTCGCTGGGATTATTTTCAGCCGGTTTACGAGCACCACGGCGCGCAGGCTAATTTCATTCCAACCGGCGGACCGACCGGCGGGCCCGCCTATCTGTTGCCTACGGGCAAGACGGACCTGAGTTTCCTCACATCCGTCGATTGCTCGAACCCGGCGAATGCCAATTTCCTTACCTGCTTGCTGGCTAAGGACGGAATAGACCTCTCGATCGGCAAGTTCGGAAAGAGCCTGGCGACAGGCCAAAAAACCAACTTCGCTCCGCGGTTTGGCTTTGCCTACCAGGCCACGCCAAAACTTGTGGTGCGCGGTGGTTTCGGGATTTTCTTCAACGGCTTTGAAAACCGAGGATTCTCTCCGAATCTCGGCGAGAATTATCCGTTCCAGTTCAATTTCTCATTCTTTAATCCCGACGCCGGCCATCCGATAAACAATTTTGCGGGTTGTGCCACCGCCACTCCCGCGGGCGGCCCAACGTTCGAGACCGGGTTCAGTTGCACACCGCTTGATCCGAAAATCGTCAATGCGAGCGGCCTGGCCCTCCGCGGTATTCAGTATAACTACCTGACACCCTACTCGATGGGGGGCAACCTCACGGTTCAGTACCAACTGACTCCGACCATGTCCTTGCAAGCGGCATACGTAACCTCGCTTGCCCGGCATCTCGAGGTATTTCCTGGCAATAACAACGTAACCTCGATTGAGCCCAGCTCCGTTAACGTCACTACTCTGGTGCCGTTCCCCGATTTCGGCCGAGGAAGCAGCCAAGCTGACACCGAGGGAAACAGCCACTACCACGCGTTACAGACAAAAGTGGAAAAGCAATTCCGGGGCGGCCTTAATTTCCTGGCCACATACACATGGTCGAAGACCATGTCGGACGCCGGAGACCTGCTCAACGGAGGCAGCGACAATGTTGGCTATCGTGCGCCCTCCGTTCCTGGATTCGGCATTCAACAGGATTACAAACTGGCGAATTTCGATATACGGAACGTCTTCCATTTCAGCGGCGGATATGAACTTCCATTTGGCAAGGGCAAGAAGTTCATGAGCGGAGCAACGGGTGTCCAGGACAAACTGATCGGCGGATGGAGCGTTCAGTGGATCGCCACACTCCAAGGTGGCCAGCCAATCACCCTCTCGTGCGTAAACAAAAGCGTACAGGGTCTAGGTTGCGGCGCTCTGTTCACCGGCCAGCCGTTGGATTTGGGGCTGCACACGGACAGCAATGGCAAGCTGAGCTGGTTTGGTAATCCCGGAGCCTTTACCGATCCGCCCGCCTGCACGGTTATCGGAAGCTGCACGTTTGCCAATTTAGGCGGTGTCACGCAGGTGCCGGGCCCGGGTTTCCATCGCCTGGACTTCTCCATCTTCAAGAACTTCCCCTTCTCCGAGCGGCGCGGTCTGCAGTTCCGCACGGAGATATTCAACATATTCAACCACCCGAACTTTAACGCG
>DASRCZ010000061.1:0-4622 GCA_035652855.1 Candidatus Acidiferrum sp. | reverse complement strand
CAGGCACTGCGGGGTTTTCCGGTTCGCTCGACAACACCCAGCAGGGCACCTCGCGGCCGTCCGCCGCCTTGATCGTTGCTTCGCCGGTCACCTTGAAACGGTAGCGCTTCGGCGGCGCCTGGCCGGGATCGTAAAAATTCAGGCTCGCCTCATAGCCCGCCGCCAGCGGAAGCGTCTCAAACAATTCCATGTCGGTCTCAAAATTGAAGGCAGGCTCGGGCGATGCCACGATCGTCTCCTTCGCTCCTTCGACGTTCGGATCCGGGCCGAGCACGATGTGGTCTTCGAAGTATTGGTAGGCGCGCTTGACCGTCTTCCCGTCTCTCGTCAGTTCGCGTTCGTGGGTCAGCGGACGGAACGTCTCCGGCTCAAACCACGAGTCTTGCCGCAGCGTGTACGCGGGAGGCACAACCCCGTCCCACCGCTGCGAAATGTGCACCAGCCGCCGCCCATCCCGGTTCTCGAAGCTCACCGCTCGCCGCCAGATGTCCATCGTCGAACGGCTTCCGTCCGTTCCGATCTTATACCGCAAGTACAATCGCGTTCCGGGCGTAAGCAGATGGAATCTCTTCATCGGCGCACCGACCCGGATCATGTCCGGCTGGGGTTCCTCCCCGGAAGGCGTCTTCACGGCCCGCTTTGCGGGCGTGGAGGCTCCCAGGAGTCCAAGCAGGCAGATGACAAAAGGTTGTAGTCTCATCCCTAAACAATTCTCCCAATGGAATGGACGGCCAATGGCTTAGACGCCCACCCTGCCGCTCCGTTTCTTCCCGTCTTCGAGAATTGCCCGGCTGCTCGAGCCTGCCTGCCGCAGCTCTCCGCCCCATTGTTTATTGAAGCCTCTTCTCCGCAACCATTCCCAGGCGCGCGCCCTTTCCTATGGACATCCCACAGAACTCTTGTCATACTTCTGTGGACATCCCACAGGAATAGCTCGAAATGGCTGCTGGCAAATCCGAAATCCTCCAGGGCACTCTCGACCTTATGGTCCTTAAAACCCTCGATGCCATGGGCCCCCTCCACGGCTACGGCATCGCGCGCCGCATCGAGCAAATCAGCCAGGACGCTCTGCAAATCAATCAGGGCACGATCTACGCCTCGCTCGTTCGCCTCCTCCAAAAGCGCCGCATCTCCGCTGAATGGGGCGTTTCAGAAAACAATCGCAAGGCTCGCTTCTATTCCATCACCAAGACTGGCCGCCAGCAGCTCACGGCAGAAAAGCGCAACTGGGAGCGCGTTTCCAGTGTCATCGGCCGGGTGCTGAGCGTTGCCGAGAAGGGATAATCCGCCATGTTTGCCTCCATCCTCGCTTTTGCCTCCCGCATTCGCGCCTGGTTCTCTCCTCGCCTTGTGGACCAGGAATTCGAAAGCGAGCTCGAAAGCCATCTGGATCTGCTTACAGAAGAAAATCTTCGCCGCGGCATGAGCCATGAAGATGCCCTCCGCGCCGCGCGCATTCGCCTCGGTGGCGCTATGCAGCTCAGGGAAACCAATCGCGAACTCCGCGGCCTGCCGCTGCTCGATACCTTGCTCCAGGACTTCCGCTACGCGTTTCGCATGCTCCGCAAGAATCCCGGCTTTACCGCTGTCGCCGTGCTCACCCTCGCCCTCGGCATCGGCGCCAACACCGCTATCTTCAGTGTCGTCTATGCCGTCCTCCTCAAGCCGTTGCCCTATCCACACCCCGAGAAGCTCTTCACCATCTTTCAGCAGCAGGAAAAAAATGAGAGCGTGCAGACCGGCATGTCTTATTTGAATCTCGACGATCTACGCCAGCAAAACCGGGTCTTCGATTCCCTTGCCGGCTTCATCGTCCATGAATTGACGATGACGGGCCGCGGCGAGCCGGTCATCGTGAAGACTTCCGTCGTTACATCGGACTTCTTTTCCGTTTTTCGCCAAAAGCCTCTTGTTGGACGCGTCTTTGTTCCCCAGGATGCCCAGCCCGGTGCCCCGGCAACCGTTGTGCTGAGCGAAGATATTTGGAGAGGGGTCCTGCACGGCGACTCCGGAATCATCGGGAGCTCCATCAATTTGGACAAGCGCTCGTACCAGGTCATCGGCATTATGCCTGCCAGCTTTCGATTTCCCGCGATTCAGGAAGGCCAGCAGGTCTGGATTCCTCTTGCCGCCGACCCGATGTTCGGCAGTTGGATGCCGCGTCGCGGAGGCCACTGGTTGCTGGTCGTCGGCCGCCTCAAACCGGGAATAACCACAGACCGGGCGCAAGCAGAGCTCGACGGCATTGCTGCCAGGTCTGCCGACGAATATCCGGCAGAAAACAAAGGATGGCTCACTCGCATGAAGCCATTGCGACAGCTGTTCGTCGAGGACGTCCGTGCCGCGCTGCTCGTGTTGCTTGGGGCGGTTGGCCTCATCCTGCTGATCGCGTGCGCCAATCTGGCGAACCTGCTTCTGGCTCGCGGCACTTCGCGCTCCCGTGAGCTTGCCGTGCGCGCCACGCTCGGAGCAGGGCGCGCGCGACTCGTCCGGCAGCTCATGAGCGAATCCGCGCTGCTCGGCTCCTTCGGTGGAACGGCGGGCATTCTGCTCGGGTACTGGGGTGTTCACAGGCTGGGCTCCCTGTTACCGGACGACCTCCCACGCTTCCATGCCGTCCATCTCGACTATTTTGTGCTGGGCTTCGCGCTCGCTATCTCTGTGCTCGCGGTCTGCGGCTTTGGATTGGCGCCGGCACTCTTCGTGGCTCGAGCGGATTTGCAGAAAAGCCTTCGCGATGGAGACGCGCGTGCCGGCCAGGGCGCGGCTGGACGCCGCGCGCGCAACATATTGGCTGCGGCCGAGCTCGCGCTCGCCATGGTGCTGCTGGTCGCCGCCGGCCTGCTATTGCGCAGCTTCGCAAAGCTGACGGCGGTCAATCCGGGATTCGATGTCCAGCACACCTTCAAGGCTAACATTGCCCTGCCGCGGTCACAGTATTCCACGCCTTCGCAATGGCTCGCGTTCTCGAGCGAACTGCTCTCGCGCGTCCAGGCCGAACCCGGCGTTCGAAGCGCCGCGCTGGTTGTTCCCGCGCCCCTCGCCGACGGTTTTATCAACCTCGCATTCGACATCGTCGGAGTGCCGCCGCTTTCGGCGGCCGACTCGAGAACGGCGAACTACGCCTCTGTCAGCACGGACTACCTTCGAGTCATGGGGATTGCGCTCCTGGCGGGACGCTTTTTCGAACCCCGAGATGCTTTGACCTCCCCCCGTGTTGCGGTCATCAGCCAGGCTATGGCGAAAATCTATTTCCCGAACGAAGATCCGATTGGCAAACAAATCGTGTTCGGCTTTCCACCCGACAGTTCCGTGCCACGCCAAATCGTTGGCATCGTCGCGGACGTGCGTGACAGAACCCTCGATGCTGCTCCTGGCCCCGTGATGTATGTGCCTTACGCACAGGCCCCATTCTGGGGCGGAGACCTCATTGTGAATAGTGCCTTGGACCCGGCTACCGCGATCGCGGCCGTTCGGCGTGACCTGGCCAAGATGGACAAGGACTTACCGCTTGGCGATGTCGCCAAAATGAGCGACGTCGTCCATGCTTCCGCCGCCCAGGCGCGATTTCGAACCGTTCTGCTTACGCTGTTCGCGGTGATGGCGGTGGCCCTTGCTGGGACCGGCATTTTCGGTGTGATCTCGTATTCCGTGTCCTGTAGAACGCAGGAAATTGGCATTCGGGTTGCCTTCGGCGCTTCGCGGCGCGCCATCTCGCGCATGGTCCTCCGTGAAACACTTGTCCTGGCCGCTGCCGCACTCGCCTTCGGCATTCCCGGCGCTCTTGCCGCTTCTCATCTTCTCGGCCACTTGCTGTTTGGTGTTTCGCCAAACGACCCCTTTACTCTTGCTGCCGTCGCCGCGGCGCTCGTCGTCATCGCGGTACTCGCAGCGTACGTCCCGGTCCGGCGCGCCATTCGCGTTGACCCCATGCGCGCACTTCGTCACGCATAACTCCGTGTTTCTTCCAGCAACGCGGCAAAGCGCCAGGGCCGCTCCGGTTTCACAAGGGAGCAAAGCAGCCTAGAAAAAACCGGGACTCGTTTCCCCGTCCCAGCCGCTCTTGCAGAACCAAACCCGAACTAAACTAGAACAAATTCCACAGAAACTGGTTGTAAACCTCGTGGTGGTACTGCACCTCTGGCGCTTTCACGAACGTTCCGAGCGCGCGCGGGCAGCGGTCCGCCGAGGCGCGCTTCAAATCGGCGTAGCGCTGCTTCACATCCGCACCGAAGAGCTTCGTGGTCCACTCCGCCTTCTCGAAATTATCGATGGCGGTGTAGATGTTGTCCGGCAGATAGCGTTCCGCCGACCGCAGGTTCTTGATTTTCGCTGTATCGCCGTCGAGACCGGTCTTGAAGATTGAATACATGACCATATAGGGGTTGGCGTCGGGAGCCACCGACCGCACTTCGGTCCGCATGCTGCGCTCGTTGCCGATCGGGATGCGCACCATCGCACCACGGTCCACCGGCGAAGCCTTCAACTGGTTCGGCGCCTCGAAGTGCGGATCCAGGCGCCGGTACGCATTCACGCTGGAATTGAGCAGAAGACAAATGTCATTCCCGTGCGTGAGTATCCGGTCCACAAACTCCCAGCCCATCTTGCTGAGCTTTTCTTCG
>DASRCZ010000060.1:0-9093 GCA_035652855.1 Candidatus Acidiferrum sp. | reverse complement strand
GTCGGGGCGTAGCGCAGCCTGGCTAGCGCGCCTGGTTCGGGACCAGGAGGTCGTTGGTTCAAATCCAATCGCCCCGACCACCTCCTAGAGGGGCCATACCATTTCGTTAGCCGCGTGGTTTGGCTGAATTTCCCGCCGCCCCCGGTCTACAAGGACGGTAATCGCAAGGATCGTGGCGAAATGGGTGTGAGATGCGGCGGAATGGTTCGCCGTGCGGTTTCACTGGCGGATTGCGGTCTCTTGTATTGAACGATTGTGTTAAATGACTTGAGCTGAACGGCGCTATCCTTTGCTGCATCGCGAATCGGCATTTTGTTCGGCCTGCTCGAAACGTTGGGGTTATTTGGTGATTGACGCATGAATCCGGCGTTTTGGACACCCAGGTGAAGAGAATCCTGCTGACAAATGATGACGGGTATAACGCGCCCGGGCTGTGCGCCTTGGCGGAGGCGCTGAAGGATTTCGCCGAAGTAAGCATCGTCGCGCCGAGCAGGGAGCGCAGCGGAGCGGCGCAATCGCTGACGCTGCGTCAGCCGATCGTGTGCGAGCGCGCAGGGGAGCGGCACTGGGCCGTTGACGGCACGCCCGCCGATTGCGTAATTGTGGCGCTGCACAAATTGCTGACGGAAAGGCCGGACCTGGTGATTTCCGGCATCAATCACGGCGCGAATCTCGGCGAGAATATCTACTATTCGGGGACAGTCGGCGCTGCGCGCGAAGCCGCGTTGCATCAGGTTCCGGCGCTCGCGGTTTCGCTATGCGCAAAGACTCCGAGGGCGGATTTCTCCGCTTCCGCCCGCCTAGCGCGTTCGACGGCCGAAGTCGTGCTGCGAGAAGGACTACCCGAAGGCGTGCTGCTCAGCATCAACGTGCCGGAGCCGTGGAACGGCGCGGTCCGCTTCACGCGGCAATCGAAAAGGATCACGCGCAATCAGCTCAGCGAGGGCAAGGATCCGCGGGGCCGGAGTTATTTCTGGCTCAGCGAGCAGAAAATCGATTGCGATGCCGAGCCGGACACGGATTACGCCGCGATTTTTGGGGGCGCTGCTTCCGTGACTCCGCTGCATTTGGATCCCACGCATCTTCCATCGCTGAATCACCTTTCACACTGGGCCAAAATGCTGGAAGGGGCGCCCGGCCCAGCGGTTGAGAGGGCGCCCACACAAACGTGACACGATACGACGTTGCCGTGATCGGCGCGGGAGTCTTCGGCGCCTGGACCGCGTGGCATCTGGCGAGGCGCGGCCAGCGCGTCCTATTGATCGAAGCCTACGGACCGGCCAACTCGCGCGCGAGCTCGGGCGGAGAAACGCGGATCATCCGCATGGGTTACGGCGCTGAGGAAATTTACACGCGCTGGTCGCAACACTCACTCGAGCAGTGGAAGGCATTTTTCTCGGAATCGAGTCAGCCGCTTTTTCTGCGCACGGGAGTTCTTTGGCTTGCCGGAGTGGACGACACGCGCTTGCGCTGCACGCAAGACGCCTTGCAGCGGTGCGGCATTCCGTTTGAGACGCTGGACCGAAGGACGCTGGGGGAACGCTATCCGCAGATGGCGCTCGACGGAGTCGAAACGGGGGTTTTCGAGCCGGAGAGCGGCGTGCTCCTGGCCCGCCGCGCCGTGGCGGCCGTGGTGGCGAAAGGGGCGGAACACGGCGTTGATTACCGCGTTGCGAAAATCGAGATGCCGCGCGGCTCGGGGCGGTTGGAGGCCGTGCAATCCGCCGCGGGTGAGACTTTTGCCGCGCGGGAGTTTGTTTTTGCTTGCGGATCCTGGCTTGCCAAGCTTTTCCCCGATTTACTCGGTGAACGCATTTTTCCAACGCGCCAGGAAGTGTTCTTTTTCGGCGTGCCCGCGGGAAACACGCGCTTCGCACCGCCTGCGCTCCCGACGTGGCTTTTCCAGGACGATCAGTTCTACGGCATGCCGGATATCGAGGGCCGGGGAGTGAAAATCGCGTGGGACGGCCACGGAGAGAGAGTTGATCCGGACTTGCAACCGCGCGTGGTCACACCAGAAATGACGGAAATGGCCCGCGGCTACGTGGCGCGCCGCTTCCCCGCGTTGCGTGATGCGCCGGTCGTTGAGACGCGAGTGTGCCAATACGAAAACACATCCAACGGCGATTTCCTGATTGACCGGCACCCGCAATTTGAAAATGTGTGGCTGGTTGGAGGCGGCTCGGGGCATGGCTTTAAGCATGGGCCTGCCGTAGGCGAATACGTGGCTGGGCGGCTGCTGGATGGCATGGCCGCCGAGGCGCGCTTTTCGCTCGCAACCAAAGCGGCGAAGCAACAGCGCGCAGTGTACTGACGCGGGGAATAAGATTTCTGGCGTCGCGGTTGAAAGATTCCAGGGTGGCCTGCGTTTATACATGAGTAGCGGGCCAGTGGCGCTTCGCCTCGAGACCGCGCAGGATTTTTGAAGTCAAGGAGGGGGACGATGAAATCGCGATTCGGGGTACGTGGGGTGCTGGCAATGGCGCTTGGCGCCGGTTTGCTGGTGGGCGCGCCGTCGCCGATCGCGGCGGCCGAGGACGACGGATTCCACGTGCCGGTGGAATACTACAAGCTGCCGAATGGGCTGCGCGTGACGCTTTCCCCGGACCATAATTCACCGACGATTTGCCTGGCTGTCTACTATCGCATCGGCTTTCGGATTGAGCCGCGCGATCGCACTGGCTTCGCGCATTTATTCGAGCACATGATGTTTCAGGGCTCGCGCAATCTCGGCAAAATGGAGTTTATTAAGCTGGTGCAGCAGAACGGCGGAGTCCTGAACGGATCGACGCGCTTCGACTTCACGAACTATTTCGAAATTCTGCCAGCGAACAAGCTGGAGACAGCTCTGTGGGCGGAAGCGGACCGCATGAGCGGACTCGCCGTGACCGAAGAGAACCTTAAGAACCAGCAGGGAGTGGTCGGCAACGAAGTGAAAGTGAACGTGCTGAACCGGCCGTACGGCGGCTTCCCGTGGCTGGACATGCCGCAATACGCGAATACGAACTGGTATAACGCGCACAATTTCTACGGCGATTTGAAGGACATCGAATCGGCGAAGCTGGACGAGGTGCAGTCCTTCTTCAAGACCTACTACGCGCCAAATAACGCATCGCTGGTGGTGGTGGGCGACTTTGAACCGGCGCAGGCCCGGCAATGGATTGCGAAATATTTTGGCGGAATCAAAGCCGAGGACGTTCCGCCGATTCCGGACCTGACTGAGCCAAAGCAGGAGCACGAGAAACGCGCGACGAAGATGGACCCGCTGGCGAAAAAGCCGGCGCTGGCGATTGCCTATCACATGCCGGAGCGAAACACGCCCGAATACTACGCCATGGGTTTGCTTTCGGAACTGCTGCTGGACGGTGACGACAGCCTGCTGCACCAGGAGCTGGTACAAAAGAAAGGGTTCACCGGAAACGTAAGCGGCGGTATCAATCTCCTTGGCACACCGTGGAACTATTCGGGCCCCATGCTTTTCATCGCCAATCTCGTTTACGATTCCAGCACGCCACCGGACACGATTCTCCAATCCATTGACGGGGTGATGGATTCGTTGCGCACGAAACCGGTGGATCAGAAGACGCTGGATCGCATGTTGGTGAAGGGGCGTTCCGCCATCTATGACACGATTGGGAGCGCCGGCGGATTCGGACTCGCGGATTTGCTGGCGAGCTTCGCGCTATTCGATGACAATCCAGCCCGCGTCAACTCTATCATTCAGGACTACGAAAAAGTGACACCCGCGCTTATCCAGAAAACAGCTCAGGAATATTTGCGTCCGGAAAACCGCACCATCCTCCTTCTCCAGCCCCAACAAGCACAGTCCGCGGCGGCAGCGCCGGCGAAGCAATAAGAAGGGAGCCGCGTAATCATGATTCGCATGATGAAAAACGGCAGTGCTCTTCGGAAAGCGGTGTTGCTCCTGGCGACGGCGGGACTGGCGTGCCTGATGTGCTTGGCACTGCACGCTCAAGAAAAGGAAACACCGCCCGCGGGCGGTCCTCCAAAGCCCTTCACGATTCCCGCGCATGAAACGTACACCTTGCCGAACGGACTGAAGGTGACGCTCGTGCCGTACGGAAACATCCCCAAGGCGACACTGGTGCTCGCGATTCGCGCGGGCAACATCAACGAGCCGAGCCAGATTCGCGGAATCGCCGATATCACCGGCGAACTCTTGAAGGAGGGCACGGCTTCCCTGAGCGCAAGGGAGTTAGCTGAAGCGGCGGCGAACATGGGAAGTTCGCTGGGCGTGCAGGTGGACGAAGACGAAACGACGCTGGACATGGATGTGCTTTCCGAAGATGCGCCGGCGGCCGTGAAACTCCTTGCCGACGTTATCGAGCACCCGAAGCTGCCGGAATCCGAACTGCCGCGGCTAAAGGCGACGATGCTGCGCCGAATTGCGGTGGCCAAGACGCAACCCGGCCTGCTGGCAGAGGCCCGTTTCCGCAAGATTCTTTACGGGGATCACCCATACGGCGAGATTTTGCCGGCCGAAGACGATGTGAATCGCATGACCATCGAAGACGCAAGGAAATTTTACGCCGCGAACTTCGGGGCGGGGCGCGCGCATCTCTATGTCGCCGGCAAGTTCCATAGCGCCGAGATGAAGAAAGGGATTGCCGCCGCATTCGCCAGCTGGCCCAGGGGATCGGCCGTCGTGGAGAACATCCCCAAACCCAAAGCGGAACATGTATTGCAAACGATTGACCGGCCGGGCGCGCCGCAGTCCACGATCTACCTCGGACTGCCTGTTCCCAATGCGACGGACCCGAATACCGTGCCGCTGGTCGTAATGAATGCGCTGCTCGGCGGGTCCTTCGGTTCGCGAATCACCACGAATATTCGCGAGCAAAAGGGCTACACCTATTCGCCGTTTAGCCAGATCTCGAGGCGTTACCACGACGCGTATTGGGCGGAAGTGGCGGATGTGACCACCGCGCACACCGGCGATTCGCTGAAGGAAATTTTCGCTGAAATTCACCGGTTGCAGAACGCGCCGCCCAGCGCGGAGGAGCTCCGCGGGATTCAGAATTATCTTTCCGGGCTGTTCCTGATTCAGAATTCGACGCGCAACGCATTGATCGGGCAATTGCGTTTTGTGGACTTCCAGGGCCTGCCCGAAGACTACCTAAAGACGTATGTGCAAAAGATCAACGCGGTGACGCCCGTGGAAGTACAGAAGCTGGCCGCGCAATACATCAAGCCGGAGAAAATGAGCATCGTGGTGGTGGGCGATAGCGCGAAGATCGCGGAGCAACTCGTGCCCTACTCGAGCGGAGTAGCGGCAAAGTAAAGCTCTGCGCGCCCGGTGGCCGACTACGGCGCCAGTCGGGCGCCGCCGGCTCGGAAGCGGCTTCGCGGGCTGCTGAAAGAACCAAGAAGGGCAGCCGGGCAAAACAGGGTCAAGCCTTCGCAGAAGTGGTTCAGGCTTTGTGCGTGCGGCGCCGAAGCACGGCGGTTTGCGCCGCAGTACGCCTCGAGCGGCGCGCTTTCTCGGCATAGAGCTGCTGGTCGGCTTCGGAAAGCAGCTTTTCGATGCGCTCGCCGTCACCACGGTACATGGCGATGCCGATACTCGCGGAGAGCTGCGGCTTTTCCGGGTCGCTCAGCATCACTTCACGGATACGGCTGGCGACGCGGCGGGCGTCTTCTTCGTTCGTTTCGGGCAAAACCAGGGCAAATTCGTCCCCGCCATAACGCGCCGCCGTATCAATGGCGCGGCAGTGAATGCGCAAGATATCGGCCACGCGGCAGATGGCGCGGCTGCCAACCAGGTGGCCGTAGGTGTCATTGATCTTCTTAAGGCCATCAAGGTCCAGCAAGAGGACCGCGAAATTCCGGCCGCTGCGATTGGTGCGCTCGGTTTCCGCTTCGAGGACATCCAGAAGGCGGCGGTAGTTGGCGAGGCCGGTGAGCGGATCGCTGACGGCCAGGTGGCGAACCTGTTCAAAAAGCCGCGCGTTATCGAGCAGCGCGCCGCCAAGCGCGATGGCGTAGCTCAGCACGGTAAGGCCCTCGGCGAGGACAAAAGGGGCATCGAGGAGCCGCACGGATTGCGACGCGGCTAGCTGCGCGGCTACGTTGAGCCAGCACGCGGTGTAAATGGCGTTGTCAAAAGCCGTGTCCTCCGCGTGCAGCCGGCGGCGATACCAGATAATGCTAACGAGAAAAATTACGCCGGGGACAAGCTGCTGCGGGTTGGGGAAGAATGCGCCCGGGTGCGGTGAAACCTCGGGGGGCAGGCGTCGCAGGGCCGCGGTGATCAGATAGGTGAAGGTGACCACGGCGATCAGAGCGCCAGCAATTTCGCCTCGCGGGTGACGCGAGCGCGGGAGCAATCGCTCGACCACCAGCGCCGCGACAAAGAGCAGCGCCAGCACCATGCGGCTGGCCCACCACGCCACCGGCGCCCAGAAGAACCGCTTGGGATCGTCCGAGGAGAGCTGGAAGAAGAGAATGCTCGAAGCCATCAGGACCGTGCCCGAAAGCAGGAAACCTGATCCGAGAATCAGGGAGATGCGGTCCTGGGTACCCTGAAAGCGGACGAGGGCGACTGCCGCGAAGACAAAGGAAATCAGTCCCGTCAGGGCTTGCAAGTAGCCTTGCAAAGAGGGATCTGATTGGATGGCAATGCCACGGAGCCAAAACGCCAGGAGCAGAAGCAGAAGGAAGGCGCAAGCGTTCGAAAGTACGACAGTCGTCGGACTGCGGCGGCTGGTAGTCAGGGGTCCCTCGCCCAAAAGATGTCCTCGCAAAGAGCGTGGCTGGGCGCTCAGTGTATTAGACTATGCCGCCCGGAAAGACGTTGTGCCAATTGCGAGGCAGCTTGCGATAAAAGATACTCAGCCCGAGGCCAAAAATTGCCTGTACGAAAGGACAGGGGGCGCGAAAGGAAGCTGCTGGCCGCAACACATTCCAGTGGCGTGGGCGAGTAAGTTGAAACGATTTAATTCGAGAGAAAATGCTCCGGCTTCCCTGCTGTGCGGCCAGGGGAATGCTGGTAAGATGCGGCCTGTCCCGTGAACGGTTCACGCTGAATCGCAAGCGAAACGCAACCGCAAAAGGAGAGCCTTTGACCACGGAAACCGCCGACGTCTCTTCGGCTCCGCGCCTGCGCAGAACGCTAACGCTCTGGGATCTGATTCTATACGGCGTAATCGTGATCCAGCCGGTCGCGCCAATGTCCGTGTTTGGAGTGCTGAGCGAGCGCGGCAAAGGCCATGTTGTGACGGCCATTCTCATCGCCATGGTGGCGATGCTGCTGACAGGAATCAGCTACGGGCGGATGGCGCGAGCGTATCCGAGCGCGGGGTCGGCGTTCACCTACGTGGCGCAGGAGGTCAGTCCAGCGGTGGGCTACGTGACGGGGTGGAGCATGGTGATGGACTACATGCTGAACCCCTTGATCTGTACGGTGTGGTGTGCGGGAGCGGCGCATCAGTTCGCGCCGGGCGTGCCAGCCTGGATCTGGAAGGTATTTTTCGCGGCGGTTTTCACCCTCTTGAATATTCGCGGCGTAAAAACGTCGGCACGCATTAACGCCGGGATGGCGATTGCCATGGGCATGGTCGTGGTCGCGATCTTTGTCGCGGCGGCGCGCTACATCTTCGGACATCCGGCGCACGATGCGCTGTACTTCACGCGGCCTTTCTATGACCCGCAAACGTTCAGCTGGGGCGGCCTGTTTGGGTGCACGTCGATCGCGGTGCTGACCTACATCGGTTTTGACGGGATTTCCACGCTTTCCGAGGAAGCCGAGAACCCCCGGCGCAATATTCTCCTGGCGACGGTGGCCACGTGCCTGGTCATCGGGCTGCTGAGCGCCGCTGAGGCGTACGTCGCGCAGTTGGTCTGGCCTGCGTCGCAGCCCTTCCCGGATGTGAACACAGCATATTCGTATATCGCCGGGCGGATGTGGCTGCCGCTGTTCACGGTCGTCAATTTAACGCTGCTGCTCGCGAATTTTGGCTCGGGGCTCGGCGCGCAACTGGGAGCGGCCCGGCTGCTTTTCGGAATGGGCCGCAGCAACGCGCTGCCAAAATCATTTTTTGGCGCCCTGGACGCGAAGCACGGCGTGCCGCGCAACAACGTTTTCCTGGTCGGCGCGATTGCGCTGGGCGGAGCGTTTCTGCTAGAGCTGATTGCGGGGTACAAGAAGTATGCGCTGGGAGGCGCGCCTCTATCGCCGGATACCGTAATGAAGATCCTGAATGGGGGCGAAGCTTACGGCTTGGGCGCGGAAATGCTGAACTTCGGAGCGCTCATTGCATTCATGGGCGTTAACGTGGCGGCATTCCTGCGCTACTACGTGCGAGCGAAAGAACGGCGCCTGATCCATCTGGTTCCGCCGGTACTGGGTTTCGCCATTTGTCTTGGCCTGTGGCTGAACCTCAGCCGGCCGGCGATGATTGCGGGATCGGTATGGATGGCGGCGGGGATTTTGTATGGCGTCTGGAAGACCTCCGGATTTCGCCAGCAGCTTTCGTTTGAAGTTCCGCCGGAAGCGTGACAGCAAGTCGCCCAAAGCGGTTCCGCCCGCCGCGGCGGTTTGGAGCATGAATCCGCCGAACCGGCTTGTTGCATTTTTCGCGAGATTCACCGGATGATAGGCGCGCCCGGAGGCAGGCGGTGAAGAAGGCCGGCGAACAAAGTGCGGCGGTGACCATGCGCGACGTGGCGCAGGCCAGCGGATTTTCGCCCGCAACCGTCTCCATCGTTCTCAACAATGCGCCGCTGGCGCGTTACATCGCGCCCGGCACAAAGAAGCGCATCGAGGACGCCGCGAGGAAACTTGGCTACCGGCCGAACGCGATGGCTCGCTTTCTGCGCAGCAAGCGCAGCCACAGCATCGGGGTGATGTTTTTCGATATTACCGACCCCTTTTGCACGCCGGTTCTGCGCGGCATCGAAAACTCGCTGTATGCGGCTTCCTACGTTCCGATCTTCGCGGACGCGCACAATCAGCGGAACCGCTTCGAGCGGTACCTCGAAATGCTGCTGGAGCGGCACGTGGAGGCGCTGATCGTGGTGGCCAACTGGCTCTTCGTGGATATTCATCTGCTGGCGGACCTCAGCAAGCGCAAC
>DASRCZ010000059.1:0-6447 GCA_035652855.1 Candidatus Acidiferrum sp. | reverse complement strand
CCGTTGAAGCAGAGGAAGACGACGATGTAGGCGATGAAGCCGCCGAAGAAAAGCGCGCCGCCGGATTTTTCGGGCGGGGCGACGTTCTTGGTTTTCACTTCAAAGGGCTTGAGGACGGATTCGCCGAGGTCTTTGGCGGCGAGGCGCTCCTTCACGACGGAATCGCGATAGTCGCTGAAATATTTTTCGATTTTGCTTTTGGCGATTTCCGATTTCACATCGCCGTCGTAGTCATAAATCATGACGGTTTGCTGCTTCTGTTCGGCCACGGATTTTTGAAATCCGGCGGGAATGTCAATCGCGGCCGGAATTTTTTTGTCGATGATCTGCGTCTGCCAATCCGGCTCGAACGGAACGGTGGTGATGGTGTCCAGCTTGCGGAGGCCGGCGACCACGGCGGGGGAGTCTTCGCCGCCCCTCAGCATGACTTTTGGCCGCTCGTCTTGCGCCTTCTTGAGCAGCACCGAGACCAGCGATCCGAAACCGACGCTCAAGAGCGGGAAAAGGAGCAGAGGAACGACCACCATGGTGATTATTGTGCGGCGGTCGCGCAGGGCTTCGGTCAGCTCCTTGCGGTAAACGATTGCGATATCGCGAGCCGGCATATTAGAGCGCCTCCGAGGCCGCATAGTGAGGAGCGACGACCTTGACGAAGATTTCCTCGAGGTCACGTTCGTGCTGCTGATCCCGCAATTCCTCGAGGGTGCCTTCCGCGAGCAGTTTGCCGGATTGAATAATGCCGATCACATCGCAAAGCTTCTCGACCTCCGCCATGATGTGGGTCGAGAAAATGACGGTTTTGCCGCGGTCGCGGCATTCCCGAATGAAGGCGGTAATGGTGCGCGCGGTCATGATGTCCAGTCCGAGAGTGGGCTCGTCGAAAATCATCACGGGCGGATCATGCACGAGGGTTCGCGCGATGGAGGTTTTCTGTTTCATGCCGGTGGAGAGCTTGTCGCATCGGCGGTCGCGGAAGCCGTTCATGTCCAGGCGGTTGAAGATTTCGTTGATGCGGTTATTGAGCGTCGCTTCGCCAAGCCCATTGAGCCGGCCGAAGTATTCCACCATCTCCTGTGCAGTGAGCCGCGGGTACAACGCTGTGGCGGTCGAGAGGAAACCCACGCACGCGCGCACCTTTTCGGGCTCTTGGACAATATCGTGGCCGCAAATCACGGCGGTGCCTTCGGTCGGCTCGAGGATGGTCGCAAGCATGCGGAGGGTGGTGGTCTTGCCGGCGCCATTGGCCCCCAGCAATCCATAAATCTGGCCCGGTTTGCAGGTGAAACTCACACCCTCGACCGCGCGAACCTCGCCGCGCTTTTTGTCCTGGAAGCGTTTGGACAGACCACGCGCTTCGATCATCGAGACCCCCCGCTTAACGTTTCCTGTCCGAGACAGGGAAATGCCGTATGAGTGTACTACGCAAGCGCCAGGCGCTGAATTACAAGACGGCTCGCGTTAGGGTGACAAATTCACATTGCTACAACATTACAAGCCGGCTGGCGTCGCCATGACGGATGGCCAAGGGAAACCGCCGAGCCGCGGGTACCGGCATGCCCTTGACGGCTCAGTTTGCAAACCACAGAAGACACATCCGGAAGCGCGACTCGCGCATCTTTATAGTTGGCATACTTGGCTTGGCCACTCAGGGGTATTCGGCGGTTTTTCGAGGGATACTGAGAGGGGACCTTCAGCGCGGAGGCGCGCTAAGGGTAATGAGATCCGGCCAAGTTCCCGAACTCGTCTGGAGTAAGCGGCGACCCTGTTGCTAAACTTGTTGGGTTAGATCGGCGCGGGGCGGCCCGCAGGTGCAGGCCGGAGCTGGCGCGGCGAATGAGAACCGCGATCCACGGGTAAGGAAGCGCGGATGCGCGCTCAGGCCGGAGTTTGCCATCGTCCTTTTGGCTAGCACGCCAGAAAGAGCGAGCTTCGCGAACGGCTGCCAGAAACCGGGCACGAGGCGAAACGCGCGATCCGAAGAAGAATGGACCGAAGACTGCGAAATCGCATATTGGTTTTTCTGGTGCTGGCGGGAGCTGCCGCCTACGGCTTGATCCGCCTCAGCCAGCGGCAGCCGGTGGCGAAAATTTCCGCGGTGAATCCCATTCGCGAGGATTTGGTTTCCTCAATCAGCAGCAACGGCAAAGTTGAACCGATCACTCCGTATGTTGTTCGCGCGCAGCTCGATACGTTTGTCGAAAGCGTTCGGGCGATCGAGGGTCAGCAGGTAAAAAAGGGCGAAGTGCTTCTGGAACTAGACGTAAAGGACGCGCAAGCGAAGCTGGCCGAAGCGCGAGCGGCTTTGCTGCGAGCGCAGGATGATTTGCGCGCGGCGCTCGGGGGCGGACGCCCTGACGAAGCAGCGAAGGCGGATGGCGCCTTGGCAGCAGCGATCGCTGATCGCGACCGGCTGCGCAAAGAACACGAGGCGCTGCAGCGGCTGGTTGCGCGGCAAGCGGCCACTCAGGATGAGCTGGCCGCGAACGAACTGGCCTTGAGCAAAGCCGAATCGCAGGTGAAGGAACTTACAGCGGCGAAAGCGGAGTTCGACCGCGGCGTGAAGCTCGATGCGGGCAGAGCGCAACTGCAAGTCGAACAGCAAAGAGCGATGGTGGCGTCGCTGGAAGAGAAAGTGCGGGATGGCTGGATCGTCGCGCCGGTCAACGGAACGCTCTATTCCTTGCCAGTGAAAAAAGGCGATTTTGTGAAGCAAGGCGACCTGCTGGCCGAAATGGCGGATCTTCACCAGGTGCGAGTGCGCGCTTTTATTGATGAACCGGAGCTCGGGGGGCTCGAGCCCGGCGAGCCGGTCAAGATTACCTGGGACGCGCTGCCGAATCGCGTGTGGACCGGAAAGACGGAAGTTATTCCCAAGCAGGTTGTTCCGCGTGGAACGCGCAGCGTCGGCGAACTGCTGTGCGCCGTCAGCAATGACGGTTTGGCGCTCTTGCCGAATATCAATGTCAATGTGCGCATTCATGCGAAGGAGCGGAACAATGTTCTCTCCGTGCCGCGCGGAGCCGTTTCGATGGACGGAACGAACCGCTACGTCTATGTCGTAAAGCCCAACCAAATCGGCGCGGCGACGATTGAAAAACGGCCCATCGAGGTGGGCATCGCCGATGCGACGAGTTTTGAAGTCGTCAGCGGCCTGACACAGGACGATTTGGTCGCGCTCCCCGGCGATACCGAATTGCGTGACGGCATGCCGGTGAAAATCATCAGTACGGCGGATAACCTGGTGCGAGGGCAGAAGAGTGAAGACTAGAAGCTGGGTCTTGCCGGCCGCGGCATTTCTGGCGAGCGCCATGCTCGCCGCCGCGAATCCGGCGGACAACCTGGAGAGCGCGCGCAACGCGTATCAAGCGAGCGACTACGACAAGGCGGTGAGCCTGCTGAAGAAGGAGGCCGCGGCGGCTCCCAACGATGGCGAGATCCAACTGCTGCTGGCCATGTCCTACTACGAGATGCAGCGGCACGATGACGCCGTGAACAGCGCCGAGCGCGCCGTGGCGACGGACCCGGGGAATTCCCGCTATCACGAATGGCTGGGGCGCGCGTACGGCGCCAAAGCCGAGCATGCCAGTTGGTTCAGCGCGCTCTCGCTCGCGCGGAAGACCAGAAAAGAATTTGAAACCGCGGTGCTGCTGGATGGGATGAACTTTTCCGCTCGCCAGGCTCTGGTCGAATACGATTGCAGCGCGCCGGGCATAGCGGGCGGGGGCGAAGACAAGGCACAGCGCGAAATCAGAGAAATCGCCGCGCTCGATGCCGCGGAAGGCCATTACGCGCTTGGCAACTGCCGGCGCCAGAAGAAGGACTTCGCCGCGGCAGACGCGGAATTCGATAAAGCACTGGAGAGCCGGCCGAAATCCATCGAATTGATTTATGACATCGGCGACTACGCGCTGCGCCGCAACCAGGCTGAGCGGCTGATGGCGGTCGCCAATCTCGGGGAAGCCACGAAGCCCGAAGACCCGCGCGGCAAGTTCTATCGCGCCGCGGCGCTCATTCTAACGGGCGAGCGTCTGGCGGAAGCAGAGCGCCTGCTTTCCGAATATCTGAGGACGGCGCCGGTCCGAACCGCTTATCCGCGGCCGGCGACGGCGCATGTGTGGCTGGGGCGGCTCTTTGAAAATCAGAGCAAGCAGGAAGCCGCCGGCCGCGAGTACGAAGCGGCGCTGAAGATCGATCCAAAGAACAAACAGGCGCAGGAGGGATGGAAACGAATCACCAAGGATTAGACGGCCGAGCGCCGCGGGAGAGCTTCGCGCCATGATGCCGATGAGGGAAACGCTTTCCGTTGCCGTTGACGCGCTGCGGGCAAACAAGCTGCGCGCCATGCTCACGTCGCTCGGGGTGATCATCGGCAGCGCCTCCATTGTGCTGGTTGTAACCGTTGCGCTAACCAGCCGCAAATTCGTTATTGGCCAGATCGAGGCGGTCGGCTCGAACCTTGTCTGGGCTGAACTCGTGCGCAGCTCCGACAAGCCGCAGCCGCTCAGTGACGAAATGACCGTGGATGACATGCAAGCGGCGAGGAATCTGCCCGGAGTGGTGGAGACGGGCGGCATTCGGGATATGCCGATGGAAATTGTGATTCGCGGCGTGGTGCGGCCGGTGAGCCTGATCGGCGTGACGGAGGGTTACCAGAAGATTCGCAGGCTGCTGGTTTTGCGAGGACGCTATTTCGATCCCGTGGATCTTGAGGGCCGCAGCAAGGTGTGCCTCGTCACCAAGGAACTTGCGGAGCGTTTGTATCCCGTGGATAACCCGATTGGCCGCTCGCTGCGCATGGGCGAGCTGACCTTCACGATCATCGGCGTTTTCCGGGAGCGCGTTCCCACGTATGGGCAGTCCGAGATCCAGGATCAGTCGGTGATCATACCGTTTCCGATGATGAAGTATTTTACGGGCGTTGACGTGGTTCGCACGCTTTTCGCACAAGCTTCCAGCCCGGAAACGGTTCCCGCGGTGCAGCGGCAGCTCAGCGAATTCTTGAAGAGCCGCCATCCCGGGGAAGCCGAATACAAAGTGCAGACGCTCTCGGCCATTCTGAGCGCGGCGCGCAATATTTCCCTCGCGCTGACCATCGTGCTCGTGGTGATTGCGTTCATCGCGCTGCTGATCAGTGGGATCGGGATCATGAACATTATGCTGGTTACCGTGAAGGAGCGCACGCGGGAAATCGGGGTGCGCAAAGCGATTGGCGCGCAGCGAAGGGCGATTCTGTATCAGTTTCTGATCGAGGCGTTTCTGATCAGCGGCGGAGGGGCGGTGCTGGGTATTCTGATCGGCCTCGCGGTTCCGGTGGCGGCGCAGTTTCTGCTGCCGGGCAATTTGCGGGTGCCGGTTTCGGGCGTCAGCGTGATCGTCGCGTTCGTGGTCTCGTGCTCGACGGGGATTTTCTTCGGCTATTTGCCTGCCAATCAGGCAGCGCGCTTGCAGCCGATCGAATCGCTGCGTTACGAATGAGGTGGTTTTTTCGGGCGCGAGCACGGGGGTGAGCGGGCCGGGTTTCTTTCGAGGTTGTTTGCGGGGGTGTCACACCATGAAGCGAATCGCCGGGATGCCGGCGCTGGCGAGCTTGTGTTCGGCGGCGCTGCTCTTTCCGATTTTTGCGGCGCGGGGTCAGGAAGCGGCGGCGAAAGCTGAGTCCTCGACGAACCAACAGACCGGGCCCGTCGCGCTCAGTCTCCGACGCGCCATCGAACTGGCGCTGCAAAACAGCAAGGACATTCAGATCGCGAAGCTGCAGAGCTCCCTTTCCCAGCGCTCGGCGCAGATCACGCGAGCGGAATTCATGCCGAACCTCTACGCCGGGTCGGGCGCCGGCTACACGTTTGGGATTCCGGAGACCCCGGGAGGCCGCGCGCCCTCGGTCTTCAGCGTGACGTACACGGAACAGGTGCTGAACGAACCGCTACGCGGCCAGGCCAAGGAGCAGCAGGAGCAGGCGCGCGCGCAGCGCATTCAGCTCGACGAAGCGCGCAACTCCGTCATTTCGCGGACCGCGATGGCGTATCTCGAACTCGCCAAGGTCCGCCACGCCCTGCAAATCCTGCAGCAGGAAGAAAGCAGCGCCGAGCGCATTTTGCAAGTAACGCAAGAGCGGGAGCAGGAAGGGCTGGAGCTGCCGGTTCGCGTCACGGAAGCAAAGCTGACCAAAGCGCGAATCGCGCAGCGCCGGTTGCAAGTGGAGGGCCGCGAAGATGAACTCGAGACCTTTTTGCACGGGCAAACCGGAATCCCCGAAGAGCAAGCCATCGACGTAAGTCCCGAGGAATTGCCCGGAGAAGCCGAGCAGGAAGGCGCGAATCTGGTGGCGCTGGCGATGGTGAACAACACCGATGTCCGAATGGCGCAATCCGATGTGCGCGCAAAAGAGTTCCGTCTGACCGGAGAGAAGCGCGGCTATTGGCCCACGGTCGAGCTGGTCAGCATTTA
>DASRCZ010000058.1:0-7060 GCA_035652855.1 Candidatus Acidiferrum sp. | reverse complement strand
GAAGCTCCGCCTTCCACGCCGGTGGAGGTGCTTGGCTTGCAGGGCGTGCCCGAGGCCGGCGATCACTTCCAGGTCACCGACGAGGCCAAGGCTCGCCACATCGTGGATTACCGCCAGTCCAAACAGCGCGATGCCGCTCTGCGCGCCAGCGCCGGCGGGCGCATCACGCTCGATCAGTTGCACGAACAACTCAAGGCCGGTGAAGTGAAGGAACTTCCGATCGTCATCAAGGCCGACGTGCAGGGTTCCGCCGAAGTGCTCAGCGAAATGCTGCCCAAGCTGTCCACGGATCAAGTGAAGTTGAAAATCATCAGCGCTGGCGTCGGAGCCGTCACTGAAAATGACGTGCTGCTCGCTTCCGCTTCCAGCGCCATCATCATCGCGTTTGGCGTGCGTCCGGACCGCAAGGCGGCCGACCTCGCGCAGCGCGAAGGCGTGGACATTCGCACGCACACCATCATTTACGAAGTGTCCGACGAGTTGAAGAAGGCGATGGAAGGCTTGCTTGAGCCGGTTTTCCAGGAAACCTATCTCGGCCGGGCCGAGGTGCGCGACACCTTCCGCGTGAAGGGCGCGGGCACCGTCGCGGGCTGCTACGTGCTCGATGGCGTGCTGAAGCGCGATGCGCAGATTCGCGTTGTGCGCGACGGCGCGGTGATTTATACGTCCAAGCTCAGTTCGCTCAAGCGCTTCAAGGACGACGCCAGCGAGGTTCGTGCCGGCTTTGAATGCGGCGCGGGCATCGCTAATTTTAACGACGTGAAAGTCGGCGACGTGCTCGAGTGCTTCCAGGTCGTGAAGCTCTCGGCGGCCGAGGCGGCCAGCCAGGCCGGCGTTCCCGCCGGCCGGCGATGACCTAGAGCGATTCTGAATAGCGAAAACGGTGCACCATCGCCCGGCGGAATCTGGTTCGATGCGGATTGGCCTCCTGACCCTCGAGCTGCACATTCCCGAAGCGCATTCGCTGAAGGATAAGCGCCAGATTGTGCGCAGCCTGAAAGACCGGCTGCGAAAACACTTCAATGTGGCCGTGGCGGAGCTCGAATATCAGGAGGTATGGTCGCGTTCGATTATCGGCGTGGTGACGCTCTCGAACGCGGAGCAGCACGTGGAGGAATCCCTGCAACACGTCCTCGCTGATGCCACGCGGCACCTGGGTCCCGTGCTGATTAATCACGTCCTCGAGCTGATCTGAAGATCGGCCGCGGCGGAATATAGGACTTGCGGCAGCTGAACTTGAAATGAGCACAGCAAATCATCGCCACGAGCGCGTCGGCGAGGAAATCGCGCACGAAATTAACGCTATGCTCGCGGGCGAGCTGAAAGACCCGCGCCTCGAAGGCAGCGTCGTCGTCAGCGAAGTCCGCGTGCAACCTGACATGCGCCACGCGCGCGTCTTCGTCAGCGTTCGCGGCACGGCAAGAGAACAGCAGGACGCCATCAGAGCCTCGAGCACGCTTCCGGCTTTATTCGCGGCGAATTGGTGGAGCGCCTGCAGCTCCGCCGCACGCCCGAATTGCACTTTGCGCTGGATCATTCGCAGGAGCACGCGGAACGGATCGATCAGCTCCTCAAGCAAATGCACAAGGACAAGTCCTCCGCGCCATGACTCTTTGCCGGACTTCCTTTCCTGACCTCCAGCCTCTGATCCCTAGCCTTCCAGGGTATCGGCTGGCTTCCGCGGCAAACGGAATCGGCGCTTCTCTTTCTAATCTCCAGACTCTAACCTGTACCTCTTAGAACTCATGCCGCGCCAACCGCAGCCCGCGCCCTTCGATGGCGCTCTGGTCATCCACAAGCCCAAGGGCAAGACGTCTCACGACGTGGTCGATGCCGTCCGGCATCTCGCTGGCTTCCGCCAGATCGGCCATCTAGGCACGCTCGATCCCCTCGCGACAGGAGTCTTGGTTCTGCTCCTCGGGCGCGCGACGCGGCTTGCGCGCTTCTATGCCGGCCGGAGAAAGCGCTACACCGCGGGCTTCCGCTTCGGCTTCTCCACCGACACGTACGACTCCGATGGCGAACCGCAAGGCCCGGACACCAGCCCCGCTCTCGATGCGGGCGTGCTCGAGCGGCTTGCCGCCGAGCGTGTTGGACGCTTCCAGCAAATGCCGCCCGTATTTTCCGCCAAAAAAATTCACGGCCGGCCCGCTTACGAGCTGGCCCGCAAGAAAGAGGCCGTCGAGCTGAAACCCGTGGACGTCGAACTCTTTGAATATCGTCTGGCGGACCTGGAAGGCACCCTTGCTCGCTTCGTGATCGAGTGTTCTTCGGGCACCTACATCCGTTCGCTGGCGCACGAAATGGGCGAGAAGCTTGGCTGTGGCGCGCACCTCGCGGAAATCGAACGTACCGCCGTCGGCGAATTTTCCATCGAACAGGCCATTCCGCTCGAGGAATTGGCGAACGCGGGCCGCGCCGGCAAGCTTCACGAGCGCGTCATTCCACTCGAGCATTTGCTGCCGAATTTCCCGCGCGTGAATGTGCTGCCGATTATCGAAAAGCGCGTGCGCCACGGTTCTAAATTCAATATTTCGCTCGGCCAGATCAGCGTGGGCCGTTCCGAAACCATTCCCGGAGCGGTCGCTGAATTAGACTCGGGCCCGCCGCAGACGCCGCGGCTGCGCGTGTTCAGCCAGCAAAATAAGCTGATCGCCATTGCCGAGGCCGTTGTGCCGCGAACCTATCGGCCGATTGTCGTCTTTGAGCCGCTTCCTTGAACCGGTTGTCCGCGGTCCGGTTGAATCCCCGCGACCCGCCCGATATAGTTTTCTTTCGGAGAAGACCATGTCAAGCGCGGCTTCCATGGCTGGTCATTCACAGCCGGGCGCAAGCCAAATCATCACCGTTTCGGATTCGCGCGGCATCTCGCCGGAAGCATCCCGCGAACTCTGCGCCGCGCTGGAGGCGGGCCACATCGTTTTTTTCCCGAAGACCCCCTTCGAGATTTCCGCCGCCGAGCGCCAGACTCTCCTCGATCAAAAGCAGACGAGCGCCGCCTATCACAAGAATGTCGCGTACCGCCCGGCGGAGGACCGCGTTACCGGACTCGGCAAATCCGAAGCAGCGGAAACCGCGCAGCTTCGCGCCATCCTCAAAAATTATTCGCGCTCCGCGGCCACCTTGTTGGATGCCACGCTTTTGCCTTACGCCGGAAAGTGGACGCTCGATTACGCCAGCTATCGCCCCCTCGAGGAAAGAGGCCGCCCCGCGCGCCTCCATGCGCGCAACGATCTTTGCCACGTGGACGCTTTTCCCACTCGTCCGGCCAATGGCGACCGCATTCTGCGTCTCTTCACCAACGTCAATCCGGCGCAAAGCCGCGTCTGGCTTACGGCGGAAACGTTTGAAACCGCTGGGCCGCGCTTCGCGAAATCCATCGGATTGCCGAAAGCGCCCGCGAAGGATCCATTCAGCCGCGCCGCTCGCGCTCTCGGCCGCGCTCTGCGTATCCCCGCCGCGCGCCGCTCTCCCTATGACGACTTCATGCACCGCTGCCACAACGCCATGAAAGAAGACTCCGCCTTCCAGAAAGACTCGCCAAAGCAGCGCTGGGAATTTCCTCCCGATTCCACCTGGATCGTTTTCACCGATTGCGTCGCTCATGCCGTTCTCGAAGGGCAATACGCCCTCGAGCAAACTTTTATCGTTTCACGCAACGCCATGGTCGCGCCCGAGCGCTCGCCCGTCGCCATTCTGGAGCGAATCGCCGGGCACCCCCTCACGCTCTAGTTTCCGCGTCAAATCCGTCTGCGTCTTCCTTCGTCTTAGTCAGGGCGAGGAATGGCTATGCCGCCTTGATCGCCGGTGCCCGCGAGCATCGGCTGGGAGGTCCGCGGCGGCGAGTTAAAGCGCCGCGGCGTCACCAGAATCAGCAGCTCCGTGTCTTTCTTCTCCGTGTTCCGCGTCCCGAACGCATAGCCGATCCCCGGCAGGTTCGCGAATCCGGGCAATCCGGTTATCGCGCGAGTCTCCTCTTGGTCTGTCAATCCGCCGATCATCGTCGGCTGGTTTTCCTTCACGCGGATCGTCTGTGCTACCGTGCGGTTCGAAATCACCGGAATGCCGTTGACGCTGGCCCCCGCCAGCGCGGTGATTTCAAATTCCAGTTGCAGCGTCACTTCCTCGTTTTCATGCAGCGTGGGCGTGGCCTTCACTTTTACTCCAAGGTCCACGTACTCAGAGCCAGGATATGGCTGCTGCGCGGCTCCCAGCCCTCCGTTGAAGCTGCTTGTCGGCGTTAGGATTACATTCACGTCGCCTTGCGCCCCCGCGGGATTATTCGTGATCGCAAAATCCGGAAGCGCTTGCCCCGAGAGATTCTGCGCAACGATCGCTGTGGGATTCACCCCTGCAGGCGCTTCGAAGGCCAGCACAAGCGCCCCCAATCCGGCGTTGGTGTAGACGGAGGCCGAATTTGTCCCCGAGTTGGTCACAACGAGATCAATGCCGCCGCTGCCCGTGAAATCGCCGGCTGCAATGCCTGTCGGAGTCGTGCCGGTGACCAGCGGAGAGGTCGGCGCCGGGCTAAAGGTAGCGTTGCCGGCGTTCAGCAGCACCGAGACTGTGCCATCCACCTGATTCACGATGGCGAGGTCGGCGCTGCCGTTCGAATCGAAATCCGCGGAAGTCATCGCCACGGGTCCTTTGCCAACTGTCACCGCGGGGCCTGCAGGCGTGAAGGTCCCGCCGGTCTGGTTCAGCAGCACAACGAATTCGCCGGGCTGCGACGTATTGTTGTTGTTCGCGGCGATAGCCAGATCCATGCGCCCGTTCGCGTCGAAATCCCCTGTGGTCATGGCGGTCGGGCCGGTCACTCCCGCGGGCAACGCAACCGGAGAGCCGCCGGCCTGCGCGAATCCGCCATTGCCGTTGCCCAGAAAAATCGAAACGGTGTTGTCAATCTCGTTGGTCACCGCGAAATCCTGGTTTCCGTCGCCATCGAAATCGCCGGTCACGATCGCACTCGGTCCTTTGCCCACGCTAATCGGTGAAGCGCTTCCGGTGCTAAACGTCCCATCGCCATTGCTCAGCAGCACGATCACGGCATTGTTTTCCGGATCCGTGATCAGCAGGTCATGGAACCCGCTGCTCGTCAGCACGGCCGAGGCCATGGCTGGCGGAATGGCGGGCGCCGCCGCTCGCGGGCTTCCCAGTGAAATCGGCGAGCTCGCCGCTGCCGCAAACGTTCCCGTGGTCTCGCCCGGTCCTTGATTGAGCAGCACGGTCACCGAATTGTCGAGCTCGTTCAGAGCAGCCAGATCGAAGAGCCCGCTGTTCCGAAAATCGGCCGCCACCAGCGCCACCGGGCCATTGCCCGCCGGATACGTCGTGCTCGGGAACGGATTCACCGTCCCTCCCACGCTGGGTGTGAAGCCGCCCCCGCCGAGGCTTCCTGAGAGCAACGAAAGGGTCACGGGAAAGCGGTCTCCAACGAAAAATGTCGCGGGCTTTCCATTTTGCGCCCGCATCAGCACTTGGCGGCCGCTCTGCAGCACCGAGAGCGCTTCCGAGAAATTCGCCGCGGTGCCCGGCAGATTCAGCAGAAACGTGCTTTTGCCGCCTCCGATCTTCACAAACGGCGGCACAACCGACCCAAGTGCTCCGCCTGTTGCCGCGCTGCCAAAAATCCCCGCGAGCAGCGTGAGCAGCGTGTTCAAGTCCTTCGCCTGGCTCAACTGGCTCTGGATGTTGGTGGGAATGCTGAAGAGTTTCGCTTGCGTGGGGAAATTGACGCCGAGGTTCCGCATGGCGTCGCGATTTACTTCAAGCAGTTCAAATTCCAGCATGATCTCGCCGCGGGCCTCATCCATTTCGCGTATCAATTTGCCCGCCAGTGCCAGCCTTTCCGGCGTGTCGCGCACGGTGATTGCGCGGCTCTGCGAGTCGAGCTGTACGTGTGTCGAGCCGGTAATATCGCGCACCGTCCGCAGCACGTCCGCCATTTCTTGCGGTGTCGCGGAGCCCGCAAGGGAAAAACTCTGCTGCGCTTCCGGTTCGAACTCCTTGCGTTTGGTTGCCGTATCCGCGGCCACAAAAATCGTCGAGGGATCCAGCGCGTGCCAGAACGTCCCCGTTTCCCGGGCAAGCACCGTGGCCGCCGTGCCGAAATCCACGCCTTGCAATTTCAGCTTGACGCTGTGCGAGGCCAGGTCCGTATCGAAAATCGCTTTCACGCCATACTGCTGCGCCAGTTGCTCGTAAACCGTGCGCGTGTCGCCGCGCAAGTCCACATCGCGCTTGCCGGGCTTCGGAGCGAGCCTCGGCAGGCCGGGAATCTCCGCTTTGGCTTGTCCCCCCGGCCTTTCCTCTTGCATGGATCTCATTTCAGCCAGCCGCTGGGCCACGATGGTGTCATCCGGATCGATTTCAAGCGCCCGCAGCAATTCTTCCGTGGCCTGGCTGACGTGTCCTTCGAGAGCGAGGCGTTCCGCGGATTCCACGTGCCCGCGAACCATCTTGGATTTCAGCGCCGCGCCGCGCCCCACAATCGCCGGATCGTTCGGCGCATACCGGGCTGCTTCCTGATACGCCGCCAGCGCCTCTTCGTCCTTCCCCTGGCTCTGAAGTCTGTCTCCGCGCTCCGCGGCTTTCTGCGCCTTCTTCGCATCCAGCGGAAGCGCCGCCACAGCGGACTGCGTTTGCGGCATCGCGGATGCCGGGAAGAGCGCCAAAGCGCACACAAGCACACTCGAGAGAGCAGTGCGGCAGAAGCGTCGCAGAGAGAGTGGCGCGGCCATGGATTTCGCGGTTCTAGTCTACTCCCAGGAAATAGGACCAAGGCGGTCCGGTTGACCTAAGTACGCCCGGACGGTACACTTGGAAGCGTCGTTACAGTTGCAAGTCAATTTCAACTGGGGTTCCCCTTGCTCTCCGCTTTTCTCATTGCCCTTCGCGAGGGCGTCGAAGCCGCTCTCGTTGTTGGCATTATCCTCGTTTACCTCTCTCGCACAAGCCGCGCGCACCTCGCGCGTTTTGTCTGGTACGGCGTGGCCGCAGCGGCAGCTCTCAGTCTGGCAGTGGCCGTGATGCTCGAACGCTGGCGCATCAGCGAGGATGG
>DASRCZ010000057.1:0-15906 GCA_035652855.1 Candidatus Acidiferrum sp. | reverse complement strand
ATTGGTCTCGCCGACGACGGCAATGGTTTGTCCGGTTCCGTCATTGCCCGAGGCGATGAGCGGCTTCGAGTTGTAGATTGTCGCAAAGTCTCCCGGGGCTACCCCGTAAAATGTTCCGCCCGAATAGGGGTTCGGAAACGTGAAGAGCGGTTGGATTCCCGGCTTGCCGGCGGTATGGCGGAACTGGCCCAGGTATTTCGCGTAGGATTGCCGCGGGAAGTTATTGAGCGAAACAACACCCGCGACCACCGGCGCCAACGCTGCTGGAATCTCCGGGTCCGCGGCGTTGGCGATTCGCTCCGCGCCGTTGACGTTGTAGCGGTGGATCTGCGTGTGGAACGTATTGTTCACTTGCCCCGCATTTCCGGAAAATTCGATCACCGTCCGGCCCGCCGAAACTCGATTGACCTGAAATCCCTGAGAGGCGAGCCAGTCCGTAATCGCTTGAATATCCGAATCCGCCGGACCAAACTGCCATCCAAACTGCTCTGGCGTGAGCCACGCGTGAAAATTCGGAGAGGATTTGTCCTGCTGCTGGTCCAGCAGTTGCCGCAGGGATGCCTCCTGGGCGGGACTTCGCCGCAGGAGCAGCAGCATACGATTCATCGGCAGAGCATCGCTCACCGCTCCCTGGTCGAATTGAGGCTTCGCGAGCGGATGCACGTTTCCCCGAAGCACCACTCGATTGTTTTGGTCGATGGCCTGCGTTATCCGCGGCGGAGCCGGCCTCGGCAAACTGCCGATCTGTGGCGTATTGCCAAGGGCGCTGGTTCCGTTTTCTTGAGCACTGGCGCGAACCGCGCAAACGAGCAGGGTGACGGCAATAACAGCGCGACGAGAGGAATTGCAGTTTGCGAGTCCCATAAACCACCTGGCCACCGGCTGGATTCGCGGCAACGCTCCGTCAGAGGCTTCGAGCTGGCGGCAAGCGCCACGCAGCGCTCGGCGGGACAGTCCTTGGCGCAGCGTTGTTCTGCAAGAGCGCTTTCCGGCTTGCGGGTCTAAGGCGGAGCAATCCACCACGGAAATACGCATAGCCTATCACAACCAGAGTTGACTCTCTAGCTAAGATACTTGCGGCGAGCGGTTCGCCCGGACTGCCGGCGGTTGCTTGGGTGTTCTCTCTGTTTCACGGCGCGGCGGCATCAGGGAAACTCTTGCATGGCGGGCTTCTTCGCAAGAGCGAGCACTCGATTCCGGTTTTTTGGCCGCTCTCGCGCGAACGCTCCATCCCCGAGCGGCCGAAATGCTCAAGTGTTCGCCGGCCTTTCCGCGGCCTGATAGGCGCGAACGTGAGATTCCTTGCGGTATCCCTTGCGACAAAGATTGCCGAATGTGGTGTACCTGCAGGAGGAATCGTGACACCATGAAGTGCTTGCCTTTTGATACCTCTTGGGAAATGGTTTCGAGCCGCAAGCAAAGCTGCGGCTTCTTTCACGGCGCGCGCGAAGACGATGCAGAGTTGCGCACGCGTTTGCGAGAGTTCGGTGTTTGAAATCGGCGGTGCGAGGAGATTTCATGATTCTGACGGAGATGGAGACGACACGTCCAGAGGCGGCGCGGCCTTGGGACCGCCCGTTCTGGCAACCCGCGCCGAAAAAAGGCGCGGTCTTGCTCTATCTGGTTTTGATTCACCTGCTCGCCGTCATCGGCCTGATTTTGTTTCCGGTGCCCGGCTGGAAAGTGCTGGGGCTTACTCTGCTTTTCACGGCGTTCGGCGGATTGGGCACGACCGTTTGCTATCACCGCCTGCTCTCGCACCGCACGCTCAAGGTCAACAAGTTCATCGAACAAATTCTGATTTTCAGCGCCATGTTCAACGGCTCGGGGGCGCCGGCAAGCTGGGTCGCTTATCACCGGCATCATCATTCGCGGACGGACACGCCAGACGACATTTCCAGCCCGAAGCAAGGCGGATTCTGGTGGGCGCATCTTCGCTGGCTGTACCAGTCGGCGCCCGCCGATACGGAGAGATGGTGCCCGGAGCTGACACGCGGCATCTACAAATTCTGGACATATGCGGAAGGCCCGGTCGTCGCGCTTTCCATCTGCTCGGGGCTTGTGCTCGGCTGGCCGGGATTTTTCTGGGCCGGCGCCATTCGCCTTGTCTATTCCTTGCACATGCAGTGCCTCGTGAATAGCCTGACGCACCTTGGCGGCGCGGAAGATGGCGACTCGAGCCAGAACGTCTGGTGGCTCGGGCCGCTGCAACTGACGGCGTGGGGCGAGAACTGGCATCACAACCATCACACGAACGCGGGTTCCGCGCGGCTGGGCCTGCGCTGGTGGCAGACGGACATCGGCTGGTACTTTATTTGCGCGCTGGAAACCGTGGGGCTTGCGCATGGCGTGAAGCGCCCGCGTATTCGATAGTCCTCCTCATCAACTGTTCTCGATGGAATCACGCCCGCTGCGCCGCGCGATGCGGGCGGGGCTTCGCGCCAGCGAAGGAATAAAACAAAATATAAATGTAGGCGACCAGCGGGACCGCATAGGCCAGCGCCAGGCTGTGTTGCCTCTCGGCGATCCAGCCCATGACCGGCGTTAACACCGCGCCGCCAACGATCGCCATCACGAGAAATGACCCGGCAATTTTTGTGTTCGGCCCGAGGCCCTTCAGGCCGAGCGCGAAGATGGTTGGGAACATCAGCGACATGAAAAAGCTGGTCAGAAACACACACCACATGCCGAGCACGCCGGGATGCAGCACGCCGGCCGCGGCGAGCGCAACGTTGGCGCCGGCAAAAACGCCCATAAGCCCGCTGGGCGAAACGAAGCGCATCAGCCAGGCCGCAACGAAGCGGCCGATTCCAAACGCGATGAGCGTTCCGGTCAGCAGATAGCCCGCAGTTTTTTCCGGCCGGTGCGTGTATTCCTGCACGTAGGAAATGAAATAGCTCCACGTGCCGACTTGCGCCCCGACGTAGAGAAATTGCGCGAGCACGGCCAGAAGAAAATGCCGATGCTGGAGCAAATCGCGGAATCGTCCATGGCCAGCGGCCCCGCCCTGTTCGCTGGGCATCGCAGGAAATTTGGCCAGCAGAATCAGGACCGCCCAAATCAGCACGATGGCGCCCAGAACGACGTAAGGCTGGATCACACGAAGCGTTTCCGAGCGAAGATAGGCGTCATAGGTGTGCGCGGCCTGGCGTGCGGCGATTTGTTCCGGAGTCAGCTCAACTCCCGAGAAGATGAAAACAGTGCCGACGAGCGCGCCGGTGATCGCTCCGAACGGGTTGAATGCTTGCGAAAAATTCAGGCGGCGCTCGGAGCTGTCCTGCTCGCCGAGCTGCGCGATGAAGGGATTCGAAGCCGTCTCGAGAAAGGAAAGGCCGCTGGCGATCACGAAGAGAGCGAGCAGAAAAAATCCGTAGCTGCGCGCCAGAGCGGCGGGCCAGAAGAGAAAAGCGCCTGCGCCGTAGAGAACCAGGCCGAGGACGAAACCGGCTTTGTAGCCGGCCCGGCGCATCAGAAGCGCGGCGGGAATGGCCAGCAGAAAATAGCCAAGGTAAAAGGCGGACTGCACCAGGCCGGCCTGAAAACGGGAAATCTCGAACGATTTCATGAACTGGCGGATAAGAACGTCGTTGAGATTGTTGGGAATGCCCCAGAAAAAGAACAGCGCGGTGACCAGAATAAAGGGAAGCCGATGACCCGCGGGAAACAGGGCATGGTTTGCCATGGGCTGCGCGCCGGCTGCCGCACTCTCGATGGATGGGGACGACATTCCTGGCTCCGTTTGCAGTGATTCGGAAGACTGGTGCGCCGGCGTCTTTCTCTCTTATTTCGGGAGCTGCTGTCAATGGCGTCCCTTGGACTTGGCGACCGCGCGGAGTTGGTAGAGCGCCGATGCGTGCGGGGCGATTGCCGCATCCATTGCGCGGGCATCGCCGAGATTGCGATGCAGCCAGAGGTCGCGAACGATGTACTCGCCGGAGTTAAAGCCCAGCTCCTCCCAGCCGTGGCGAAGCGTTGCCGGCTCCGCGCCGAGGTTAAATACGGCAACGTAGAGAGCATCGCTCGCGGATGATTTTGCCGTCCAAATGACGACATTGCCGCTGGTGAGCGCAACCCGATTCTCCGCCGAGCGCTGATCGACCTCGAGGACTTCCGGGTTGGTGAGAAGAGAAACGGTCCACGGGTCGGCGCGGGTGAGGTCGCCGCCAATCATGAGCGGCGAAGAAAAAATCGACCAAAGCGTGACCAGCGTGCGCTGTTCGTCGTGTGTCAGTTGCGATTGGCGCGGTTTGCCCCAGCCCGGCGCCGGACCAAGATAGCCGAGCGGCAGCATGTCCGCATCGGGCCAGTGGCCGGGCCGTCCAACGCCAGCCCACAACGCAGCGTTGGCGAACTGATCGGCGAGGCCTTGCGGGTATTCGACGGTGCTGTGCCAGAGGTCCCAGACATCGTTGGAAATCCGCCACATCTGCGCGTATTGGCCCATTTCGCGGGCTTTTTCGAGCGGTGCGGGACCCGGGGAGAGACTGAGCACCATGGGGCGGCCGGTTTTGCGGAGCGCCGTGCTGAGCATGCGAATCTCGTCGCCCCGGTACGGGCGGCTGCTGATGCAATCCACTTTGATCAAGTCCACGCCCCAGCTGGCGTAGAGTTGGGCGATGGAATCGTAGTAGGCCTGGGCGCCAGGTCTTTCGGCGCCGATGCCGTAGTTGTCCGGATTCCAGGGGCACGTTTCGGAAGTATCGGCCGCGTCAGCGGCGTGATAGGAAGAGCCGGCGACGGGGAGATTCGCCGCGACGGCTTTCTTCGGAATGCCGCGCAAGATGTGAATCCCGAATTTCAGGCCAAGCGAGTGGATGAAGTCAGCAAGTGGTTTGAATCCTTGGCCATTTTTCGCGGAAGGGAAGCGGCTCGCCGGCGGAGTGTAGCGGCCAAATGCATCCAAGCTGTATTGAGCGGATTTTGAGTTGCCTTCAGCGATGGGATTGATGACGAACCATTCCATGTCCACGACAATGTATTGCCAGCCGAAAGGCTTCAGGTGTTTCGCGAACCACTGCGCATTGGCTTTGACCTGCGATTCATTCACGGTCGTGCCGTAGCCGTCCCAACTGTTCCAGCCCAGGGGAGGACGGGCAGCGAGACCTTCAGGTTCTTCACCAGAGGCGATCCTTGAGCTGGAGCCTGAAACAGAGGGTCTGGAATCGGCGGCTCGGGAGAGATATTCAAGACACACCGTTAACCCAGTTAGCGTTAGGAAACCCCAAAACCCGAGGAGACAAAGGTGCCGCAAGGAGGCTCGCGTGAGTTTTCGTATCGGATTCAATGTGATGCTCATTTCAAAAAGGGAACCGGGGGAGGGTAGCACGTCTCGGTCTAACCGATCTCGCAAACTCTGCTTCGGCGCTTTAATCCGAATGCAAAACTCCCTTTGTTTCCCGGCCCCGCCCTTCGCTGTGGATTTTCCGGTTTGACCAAGACCGTTCAAGTCCTTTGCGGTCATAAGTTTTCGCAAGCTTTGGTTCGCGGAGGGGGCGCCCGCGGCGAATGCATTAAAACTATCTCATGCGGTCGAGGCGGGGTTGGAACGGGCGGTGCTGAAGGTGAAGTAAGGCGGCTAACAGCCGATAAAACGAATGAGGCGAAAGAAGGGCAGGCCGTGAGCACAGCACCACTGACTACAGGAAAGGCGCAGCGAAGGAGCCAGCGGATACTGCTGGCGATCCGGGTTGGCGTTGCGGGCGAACGGGCGGACGGGCAGAAATTTTCGGAAACGGCATTCACGCAGGTGGTGAACGCGCATGGCGGACTGATTTCGATTAAGGAACCGCTGCAGGCTGGCCAGACGGTAATTGTGCAGCATGCAAAAACAGGAGAGAAGGTGACCTGCAGGGTTGTGGAAGTGACTTCGCGTCCGGAAGGAATGTATGAAGTGGGCATCGCGTTCAGCGAGGCATCACCGCATTTCTGGCATGTGGCTTTTCCGCCGGAGGATTGGACACCGAGGAGTCCCGAGGCGAAACGGTCGGAAGGCCCGAGGGCGTACCCATCAAGCAAGCTGAAAACGAAAGGTTAAAGGCAGGCCCCGGCGAGAAGCGAGGCGGTCAGCAGCTCTCGCGCCGGACAAATCGCTGGGATGCCGGCAAAGAAAATGTTTTCGCCGCGTCCTGAGGGTTTCCGTGATCCGGCGAGCGGTTAAAACTCCACGTGCAGGCGGAGAGAAGGAACCAGAACGGGGCCGCGATCGCGGTTATAGCCGGGATTGTTGATGTGCTGAAAATCGAAGCCGGGGTAAATGCCACGCCAGAGATGCACGGTGTAATAGGCCTCGAGGATATCCTCCCGGCCGTAGGTGAGGCGGCCATCTCCCAGCAGAAAGCCGAGTCCGCCGAGAGCGAGATATTGCTGATGGTCTCGTGAGATGCCGTTGGTGACAAAGGCGGCTCCCGCACGATCAAATTGGCGGCGCCAGCCGGAGCCGTTGAAGCCGATTCCGATCGCGTTTGTTTGGTCCACTTCCGTATAGGCGAACGATTCGTGGCGTCCTTCGTTCCATCCCCAGCGTCCGAAGAGGCCGAACCAGGAGGCGAGGGGCTGCTCGAAGTTGACGCCGAATCCATACTTTACGGTGGTTTGGAGCGGGTGAGCGGTGATTTCAGGAGCGGGCGTGCGGCTGGCCAGGAAATCGTCAACGGCTTGGCTGTAGACGCCCATGTTGGCGTGATTGACGTAGCTGAGAAAGCGGATGATACCCTGCTGGTGGCGGATGGTGTTGCCGCGAAGCTCGAGCTCTGTGTTTTCGGAGCGTGCGCGGCTGAGATCAGCGTCAAGTTGGATGCCGTTGGCGACTTTCGGCATGAGAGCTTCGGCGAAGCGAAGAGACCAATGCGGCGAGTCGTACTCGATCATGGCGGCGTAGGTGTAACCGCGGGTGTCGGCGGCGTAGTCCCAGGCGCCGTTGTTATCGATGGTCCAGTTCATGAACTGGAAGTTCTGGTCGGAACCATAGGTGTTGAGATCGAAGAAATCGGCGAGACTGCACTTGCCGAATCGGATTTCGATGCGGCGCTCAGGAAGCCGGGGGAAGAGCGAATAGGGACCGCGAAGCTGCGGAGCCGTGTCTGCGCCGAGGGGAATGATTTGGTGGTAGATCAAGCGGGCGATATAGGGAGCTTTGCTTAGCGCGGGATTGCGGACGACGTCGAGATTGGTGAAGCCGGCGAGGCCGAACGCTTCGCCGATGCCGTGCCCTCCGGTTTCCTGAATATCGGAGAGAAATTCGGTGGTGTTGGTCAAGCGCAGTCCGGTGAAGAGCGTCAGGACGCGCGAGGTGGCATCCTGCGCTTGCGGAGAGAGACTGTGGGGGCCTTCATAAGGCGAAGGGAACGCGGGATGCCATTGGGAGATGAAATTGGCCTGCCCGGAGAGCCAGATACGGTCGGATTCAAAATGCGGGAAGAGCACAGGCGGGGCCTCTTCGCCGGGAGTTTGACCGGGAGGGGGCGGCGGCGATGGCGGGGACTCCTGCGCCCGGCCGACACTGGCAGCGAGCAGGGCCAGCAGCGTGAGCAAGACGCAACCCCTTGGAACGGCACCCGGGATGGGATCCTCCTGACACAGTTTGAGGCGAGGACGAAATTCACAAAAACCGCGGGCAAGCCATGGCGCGCGGCCGATTGTAGTTAAGCATGGTTAATGCCGCTTGTAAACGCCGATTAATCGCAATAAGCAAGAAACTGCAGCTCATGAAGGATAGGCGGGTGAATCAGTGGGAAAGCGGAAGGAAACGCCGTATGCTAACGCGGAAAGCCTGGAGAGTGCATGGTGCGCAAAAAGCTGAGGAGGGAGGCGGTGTGTCTGGCGCTCTGCGCCGTGGCGGCGCTGAGCCTGGCTCCGCGGGCGAGAGGACAAGCGGGGCCGATTGAAGGCGGGCACGAATGGCAAGTGTGGACGGGCGGCGGGCACGGGATCAACGGCAGCCAGCAGAATGACGGCATTTTCAATCTGGGTGGGCGCTTTGGGTTGGTGCTGACGGCTCCGCATGGGCCGGGATTTCTGCGCGGGCGGCTAGAGTACGCCATAGACGCCGTACCGGTGTTTCTGGTGACGCAGCGGAGCGGCACGGCGTACGGGGCCGGGGTGAATCCCTTTGCGTTCAAGTGGCTGCTGGACACACACAGGAGAGTCGTCCCCTATTTTGAAATTGGCGGTGGGACGCTGTTCACGAACGTGAAGGTGCCGGAGAATACGTCGCGCGTGAATTTCACGACGGGCGGGGCGCTGGGAGCGCACTTTCTGAGGAAGAAGCACAACTGGAGCGCGGAAGTACGGTTCATGCACATTTCGAACGCGAGCATCGCGAATCTGAATCCGGGGATCAATACGATTCAGGTCCGGCTGGGATTGGGGCTTTTTTCGGAGAAGTGAACAAAGGGGAGTCGGAAGGAGTAAATTAAGCGAACCCGCCAGGAGGCCGCACGTTCAACCCTTTGTACCGGAAGCCGCCGGCGGGAATAAAGCGGCGGGGACGAGAGTCCTAACGAAAGGGGGAGTGCGCGATGAAAAAGATGATCATGGTATTGGTGGCGCTGGTCGTGGTGGGCTCGGCGGCGGCGGTTTTTCTGCGCAGCGCAAAGGCCGGCGGAAAGGCGCCTGAAGTCGGCAGCCCGGCGCCGGACTTCACATTGAATTCGCAAGAAGGAACAGCGGTAAGCCTGCACGATTTCAAGGGCAAATGGGTGGTGCTGTACTTTTACCCGAAGGATTTCACGAGCGGGTGTACGGTGGAGGCGCACAACTTCCAGCGGGACATTGCGCAATACGAGCAGAAGAACGCGGTAATTTTGGGCGTCAGCATGCAGGACGAGAATTCGCACAAGCAGTTCTGCGCGAAAGAGGGGCTGAGCTTTAAGCTGCTGGCAGACACGAAACAAAGCGTTTCGGAAACCTACGATTCGGTGATGAATCTGGCGGTTACGAAACTATCGGCGCGGCATACGTTCTTGATCGATCCGAACGGGATTGTGCGCAAAGTGTGGCTGGACGTGAAGCCTTCGACGCACAGCGGGGAAGTTCTGGCGGCGCTCGGCGAGTTGCAGAACGCCGGTAAGTAGATTAGGGTCCACGCGCGAGGTTCGGCCGGCGGTCCGGGCGAGGCGGCGGGGCCACCTCAAGAATCGCTGAAGCAAACGTCTTCCGCAGCCATTCACAGGAAAACCTATCGTGGGTCCATTCGGGCCGGACGAATCGCATCGCATGAACTGAACCCTGATTCCCGCGGCGTGTTTGGCGCTTGAGCGCTCCTTCGGGCAGGCTGATTGGCATCTCCGGGGAACAAATCGGGCACGAGCTTCGTTGCTTAGGGGGAAGCGCAGGACTGCTCCTCTAGCGGAGGCTCGCGATGATGGTGTTCTGGCAGGACGTTCAGTATGGCTTGCGGATGTTGCGGAAGAATCCGGGGTTTACGGCGATCGCGATTCTGACGCTGGCGCTGGGGATTGGAGCGAACACGGCGCTATTTTCGGTGGTAAATGGCGTTCTGCTGAACCCGCTGCCTTACCCGCACGCGGAGCAGCTGCTGATGGTGTATTCGAGGACGCCGCAGTTCGGAGAAAGCTCGATCAGCTATCTGAATTTTCTGGACTGGCAGAGGAGCAACAGCAGCTTTTCGGGATTGGCGGCCTTTCGCAGCAGCGATTTCAATTTGACGGGACAGGGAGAAGCGGAGCGGCTGCGGGGCTACATGATTTCGGCGGATTTTTTTCGCGTGCTGGGCGTGAACGCGGAGAGGGGGCGCACGTTTCGACCCGAAGAGGATCAGCCGGGGGCGGAGCCGGTGGCGCTCATCAGCGCGGGCTTGTGGAAGAGAAAATTCGGCGGCGCGGAGGATATTGTCGGCAGAAAGATCGAGCTGAACGGAACGATTTACACGATCGTCGGAGTGATTCCGAGCAGCTTTCAACTGCGAAGTCTGCCGCGCGACATCTACACGCCAATTGGGCAATGGAACGACCCGACGTTCCGCGACCGGCGCATCAGCATGGGGACGAACGCGGTGGGAAGGCTGAAAGCCGGAGTCAGCGAGAAACAAGCGCAATCAGACATGGATGCGATTGCCCAAAGTCTGGCGGCGGCGTATCCGGAATCGAATCACGAATCGGGGATCAACCTGGTCGGTTTGAAGAAGGATCTGGTTGGAGACATCGAGCCGTTTCTGCTGGTGCTTCTAGGTGCGGTGGCATTCGTGCTGCTGATCGCCTGCGCGAACGTGGCAAATCTCTTGCTGGCGCGGTCCACGGCGAGGAGGCGTGAATTCGCGGTGCGTGCGGCGATGGGGGCGAGTCCGGGCCGGGTGATCCGGCAATTGCTGACGGAAAGCGTGCTGCTGGCGCTGGGCGGAGGAGCGACGGGGTTGCTGATCGCATGGTGGGGAACGAAATTGGTGCTTTCGACTCTGCCGCAGGCGCTGCCTCGAGCCAGGGAGATCGGAATCGACGGGCGGGTGCTCTTCTTCACGGTGGGGATTTCCCTGCTTGCTGGAATTGTGTTTGGACTGGCGCCCGCGCTGCGCGGCTGGCGGACGGACTTGCAAGAAACGCTGAAGGAGGGCGGCCGCGGAGGGAGCGGAGCGCGGAACCGGACGCAGCGAGTGTTCGTGGTGGTGGAGATGGCGATGGCGGTGGTGCTGCTGATAGGAGCGGGGCTGATGATCCGCAGTCTGGTGCTGCTGCTCAACGTGAATCCGGGCTTTAACGCGAAGAACGTGCTGACCTTTGACGCTTCGCTGCCGCCGGCGGCGGGGCAGAATCCCGCGACGATCCGAGCGGCGCTGCGAGCGCTCCGCGAAACAGTGCAGAGCGTGCCCGGGGTTGTGGCGACATCGGTGACGGGCGGCTCCTTGCCGATGAATGGTGATTCGGAGATTCCGTTCTGGATGCAGGGGCAGCCGAAGCCGGCGTCGGACGCCGAGATGAACTGGACGATTTTTTACCTGGTGCAGGCGGACTACGCGAAAGTGATGGGAATTCCGCTAAAGGAAGGCAGATTCCTGACGGAGCAAGACACGGAGCACACTCCGATGGTGGCGGTGATTGACGAGAGCTTCGCGAAAAAATATTTTCCGAACCAAGACCCGGTTGGGAAGCATATCCATTTCGGGCTGATTGAGAGCGAGGCGGAGATCGTGGGCGTGACCGGGCACGTCAAACACTGGGGGCTGGACGCGGACGCGAAGAGCAATCTGCAGGCGCAATGCTACATCGGGCTGATGCAACTGCAGGACCGGTTCATGCCGCTGGTGATGAATGGCGTTTCGGTGGCGGTGCGGACGGAGGGTCCGCCGGAAGCCCTGACGGGAACGATCCGGCAAGCGCTGCAAAAGGCGAATAGCGAGCAGGTGATCTTTGACGTGAGCAGCATGGAGAAGATCATCGCGCAATCGCTTGCGGCGCGGCGATTTTCGATGATTCTGCTGGGGGTGTTCGCGGGGCTGGCATTGCTGCTATCGAGCGTCGGGATCTACGGGGTGGTTTCGTATCTCGTGGGCCAGCGCGTACATGAGATTGGCACGAGAATGGCTCTGGGAGCGCAGGAGGGCGATGTGCTACGAGTGGTTCTCGGAGAGGGCGGAAGGATGGCGCTGATTGGCGTGGGTATCGGCGTGGCGGCCGCGCTTGGCTTAACTCGACTGATGGGGCAGATGCTATTCGGCGTAAGCGCCTATGACCCCGCGACCTTCGGCGGAGTTGCGCTGCTGCTGATGGGAGTAGCGCTAGCGGCCTGCTACATTCCGGCGCGGCGAGCGATGCGGGTAGACCCGGTGGTCGCCCTGCGTTATGAATAGCAGCGGATGGAAGGATGCGCAGTGAGCGCGGGAGGCGAAGACGACAGAGAGAGAGCTGCGGATCGCGGTCGCAGGCGCCGGTGAGGTTTCGGCGCTGCTCCTGCGGCCGGCACACGCGCGATGGATGATGGCGCTGGCGCACGGAGCGGGCGCGGGAATGCGCCATCCCTTTATGGGTGCACTGGCGATGGAACTCGCGGCCTTCGGTGTAGCCACGCTGAGATACCAATTCCCGTACATGGAGGAGAAAAAAGGCAGGCCGGATTCGCCGGGGGTGGCGACCGCAACGGTCACTGCGGCGGTGGCGCTTGCGGAAAAAGAAGGCGCCGGACTGCCGGTACTTGCGGGAGGGAAGTCGTTTGGCGGGAGGATGACTTCGGCGGCTGCGGCAGAGGGAAAGCTGCCGCCAGTGGCGGGACTCATCTTTTTCGGGTTTCCGCTGCATCCGCCGAAGCGGCCAGGGACGAAACGCGCGGAACATTTGCGGAAGGTGAAGCAACCGATGTTGTTCTTGCAAGGGACGCGCGATGACCTGGCGGACTTGGGATTGCTGCGGCCGATTTGCGAGGAGTTGGGCGAGCGAGCGACACTGCACGTGATGGATGGAGCGGATCATTCGTTTCACGTACTAAAGAAATCGGGGAAGACGGATGCGGAAGTGTTGCGGGAGCTCGCGGAGACAACCGCGGAGTGGGCGAGAAACTGCCGCGGCTAGCTCTGCCGTCCAGATTCCCTTTTTGAGCGGCCATTTTGAATCTTCGGGTCTGAACGCAATGAAGGCATTCCGGAGGTCAATATCCTTAACCCCTATGTTAGCTTTGACTGCAGGAATCCGGTGGAGTCAGCCGTGTTGCGCCTGTTGCTGCCTGCTTTACTCGGTTTGACGATCGCCCTGCCGGTGCGCCCTGGTACCGCCGATACCCTTATGATCGACGGCACTCCGCGCACCTATCACTTGCAGACACCCGCCCGCTTGCCCGCGCCGCTGGTGCTGGTGCTACACGGCAACAGCCAGCAGGGCCGCGACCTGCTCGAACACACCTCATGGCCGGCGGTGGCCCGCCGCGAGGGCTTCACGCTGGCGCTGCCGGACGGACTCAATCGCGGCTGGGCGGATTTGCGCAGCGATGCCGAAGTGGCCGGTCGCCGGCCGCCGCCGGGCACCGATGACGTGAAATTCCTCGCCGCGCTGATCCAGGACCTAGTCGCGCGCGGAATCGCCGATCCGCGCCGGGTCTATGTCGCCGGCATCTCCAACGGCGGCGCGATGGCCATGAGCGTGGCTTGCGAGCGCCCCGACCTGGTCGCGGCCGTCAGCAGCACGATCATGGCAATGACACGAACGATGGTAGCGGCCTGCCATCCCCAAAAGGGCACCCCTCTGATACTGATGAACGGAACCGACGATCCGCTGGTGAACTTCGCGGGTGGCCGCGGTCGCAGCCGAATGATGGGCGTTTCCGGCCTGCTATCCGCCGAGGACACGCTGCGTTTCTGGCGAAAGCTGGATGGCTGCGCGCTGGAGGATGCCGGCACCACCACGCTGCCTGATGTGGCTCCCGACGATGGCTCGCATGTGGTGCGAGTCAATTCGCGCTGCCCGGCCGGCATCGGGGTGTTGCTGTATCGGGTCGAAGGAGGCGGCCATCGCATGCCCGACGTCATCACGGATGCGCGTCATGCGCAGCTGGTGGACCGCATACTTGGCCCGCAGAATCACGACATCAACGGCCCGCAGGTGATCTGGGACTTCCTCAAGCAGTACGCCCGGCCATGAGCCGGGCGCAGGCCGCAGCCGAGGAGGCGGCTAATGTCTGGCTCAGGCAAACGGGTCGCGCAGCACCATGGTGTGTTCGGTAGCCCGAGCCGGCAAAGGGTTCGAACCCCACTTCTCCCGGGTGCGCATTCACCAAGAGGGAATCTGAACGAAGCATAAGAAAGGAACCGAGCGGCAAGGCCATTCGGCCGAGCGATTAGAACGCGGAGGGATGGCGAGGGCCGGCCGCGATGCACCTTTCGATTGCAGCGAGGGGCTGAATGGCGCCGCGGGCCCCGAGAGCGGTGCAGTTCAGCGCGGCGGCGGCGCAAGCAAACTCGAGTTGGCGAGGCGCCGGCCAGCCTTGCAGCAGCGCGTAGATGAAAGCAGCGTGAAAGATGTCGCCCGCTCCGGTCGTGTCGAGCGCTTCCACTTGAAATGCAGGAGAGTAGTGGAACTGCGCGCCGTCCCAGGCAAGAACGCCTTCGTATCCAAGTGTGGCGGCGGCAAGCCGGCATCGAAAGCGCTGGAGAATAAGCGGGAGCGACTGGCGGAGGTCGTCCTGGTTGGTGAGCCGGCGAGGGATGTCGCGGCTGACGATGAGATAGTCGACCCGGGGCAGCAGGGAATCGATGGCGGGGTAGAGCTCGTCGAGATCGGCGATTACGGGAACGTTCGCAGCGCGAGCCCAAGCCGCAGCAGTGACGGCTGCGGCGGTGTCGTGACCATCCACGAGAAGAGCGCGAGCGGAAGTGATCCACTCCGAGCGAAGTTCCTCGGGCTGGAGCGCGAGGCGCGGATCTCGCCTCCAGAGAACGGTGCGTTCGCCGGCCGGGTCAATGAGGATGAAAGCTTGCTGGCTGGGGCAGGCTGCGGTGAGGAGTTGCGCTTCCACACCGAGGCGGGCGAATTCGGCGCGGTGGACCCGGGCAGCTTCGTCATCGCCGAGTTTTCCGACGTACCGGGTGCGAAGGCCCCAGAGTTGGCAGGCGATCATCGCCGTGGCGACCTGGCCTCCTGGCAGCACCGTGGCGGATTCAAAGGCGACCTTCGAGCCGCGTTCGGGATAGTGAGGAAGCGAGATGAGCGTATCGGTAGCGTTCAGGCCGACGCCAACGACATCCACGTGGGGTGAGCTGGCCATGGGGCTGGGCCAATGTAAACGAAGCCGCGCCGTTTGCAAAGGAGGTCGCGCATTCGCGTTAGTAACGGCCGAGCCGCATGAACCGAGCTAGCGAAAGTTGGTCGTGCGGCGGAGGGAAAGGCCGCAGATGAAAAGGAGCAGGAGAGTCGCGGAGCTGAGCAGCAGAGCGGGCCACAGGCGCACGGGAATCTGGGGCGCGCGAGCGAACCCGGCGAAAATGAGGAAGATGGCGGTCGCGGCGAAGACCAGAAACCAATCGAGCGGAGAGCGGCCCGGCTTTGGCTCGCCTTCGGCGGGCAAACCCTGCAAACGGGCTTCGACGAAATGCGAGGACAGGGAATAGCGGAGGCTCTCGCGTCTGGCGGCTTCGCGCCAGGCGGACTGCTCGGCATCATTCGCCGAAGAGAGCGAAATGGCGGCCACGCCCAGCATCATGAGAAGCGAACCGCCGATCACTTGAGCGTAGAGAGACGCGCCGTGGCCGCGGAGTTCGCCGAAAACAAAAATGCCCCAGAGCAGGCCCCAGAGCTGATTGGTGTTGGAAAGAGGAATGCCGCGGCTGATGCCGATGTATTTGGCGGCGTATTGCTGAAAAAGATCGCCGACGACCCAGACAAAGCCCCCGAGCATCAGCCAGAAGAGCGCGCTGCGAGCGGCGGAGAGTTCGAGCCAGAGAGGGCGAAGGCTGGTGTAAGCAATCGCCAGCCCGCAAACGGTGCCGAGTTCTCCGAAGGTGAAAAACGTGACGAAGGAGAGCGGGTTCATTCCGGTGAGATAGGCTTTGCGATACGGAAGATACATCGTGCCCCAGAGAACGCCGGCGGCCAGCGCGGCAAAGATGCCTTGGCGCGGATGAGCCGCGGACGTGTGAGCCGAAGAAGCAACGGCGAGAATGGCAGCTCCGGCGCACATGACGAGCGCGCCGCCTAGGACGCCCACCCAGCGGCGCCAGCCAGCGCGGCGAAGCTCATTGAAGAAGAGAAAGCCCCAAAGTATGGCGAGGAGACTGTTCGAATTCCAGAGCGGGAACGCGATACTGAGGCCGACATCGCGGATGGCGAAGATCGTGAGGGTATTCGCCACGGCCCAGAGAGCGCCGGCGAGCAGGGCCCAAATGATGAGATGGGGCGCGCGGCGGACGTCGGCGCGGACCGACGCGGTTCCAAGGATGAGCGCGGGGAGGCTCCAGCGCGCGAGAAACACGCC
>DASRCZ010000056.1:0-19024 GCA_035652855.1 Candidatus Acidiferrum sp. | reverse complement strand
ATCGAGAATCTGCTGGCCGGCGGCCGGTACGATATTGTCGCCCGAGTCCGTGATGCAGAAGAACTCGAGGAGATTTTTGCCGAGGCCGAGCCCGAAATACTACTTGTGTATCCAGGCCCGGACACTCGTTCCAGCCTTCTTGGCGCCATAGGTTCCTCTGATATTGCGCGGGAGTCCGCAATCGTGGCGCTTGCGGATAAACCCGTGCCCGGCTGGGCCGCGGAGGCGCTCCGAGCCGGCGCTCGGGCTGCTCTTCCGGCCAGCGTTTCCGCAGCTCAGCTCAATGCGGCCATGGAGGCGGTAAAGCTGGGTCTGACGGTCTTTCCGGCGGAAGAGGCCGGCGCTCTGGCGTCTTTGGTTTTGACGAGCCCAGATTCCTCACTGAATCGCTCGGGTCGCGGCGACGGTCTCGCCGAACCGCTCACGCGCCGCGAACGCGAGGTACTGCAAATGCTGGCTGGCGGCCTCGCCAACAAGGAAATCGCAGCCAAACTCAACCTTTCCGACCATACGGTCAAGTTTCATGTGGCCTCGATCCTGGGTAAGCTGGGCGCGAGTTCGCGGGCCGAGGCGGTTGCGATCGGTATCCGCCGCGGTCTTATCCTTCTCTAGAATTTACGGACGTTCCGAAGGGAGGGCGGTTTTCCTTCTCGGGCCGGCTTTGCTAAATTGATCGTGTCATGCGCACCCTCGAGCAGACCACGAAGGAAGTTCTGGAGCTGGCGTCGCGGCATTTCAAGGTGCCAGCGGACTCGCTTGCGCCCGAGGACGATTTTTTCAAGAAACTCGGGATCGACAGCCTTCAGGCGCTCGATCTCCTCTCGCGACTTGAAAACCATTTCCGCATTGAGTTGCCCGACTACGAGGTTCAGGGCGTCAGCGACTTCCGCACGCTGGCGGAACGCATCCAGTCCCGCTTGTAATGCTCGACCTGTCAAAATATGAGTGCATAGGCGCGGCGCTGAGGGACGCTCTCGATCAATTCGCGGACGAAATCTGTCTGATTGAAGCCGATCGCGAGCGGGAAAATCATCGCTTGACTTACCGAGAGTTTAAGGCTCGCGCCTTGCCGCTTGCGAAGGCGCTGCAGGAGAGCGGATTCTCCGCCGGCGACCGCGCGGCGATTATCATGACCAATCAGTCCAAGTGGCTGATTTCAGCGTACGCGATTTTCCATGCCGGCGGAGTGCTCGTTCCGCTGGACTACAAGCTGACGGCCAACGAGCAGTGGCAACTGCTTAAGCACTCCGGCGCGAGCGTGCTGATTACCGAATACCCCATTTGGCGGCAGCTTTCCGGGTCGGCGCACCGTGGCGGGGCCGCGAACGTCAGGACCATTCTGGTGACGGAAGCCCCCGCCAATCTTGATCTTGCGGGCGCATGCCGCTGGGAAGAAGCGCGTCGCGAGGGCGAACCGGCCTTCGTTCCGAGAAAGCGCCGAGACGCCGCGTGCATCGTCTATTCCTCGGGAACGGGCGGCCAGCCCAAGGGCTGCCTGATGACGCACGAAAACTACCTTGAACAGTGCGTGGCGCTCACGTCGCTTTATCCGTTCTGGCCCGGCATACGCTATCTGAGCATTTTGCCTACGAATCATGCGATTGACTTCATGGTTGGGTTCTTTGGACCGTTCATTTGCGGCGCCGCGGTGGTTCACTTGCGCACGCTGCGGCCGGAATACGTTCGCGAGGCATTCCTGAAATACAAAATTGGCTATGTGAGCCTGGTTCCTCTCGTGCTGAAGAATTTGCGGAAGGGTTTGCAAGCGCGCTTTGATGAACTGTCTCCCGGGAAGCGCAAAGTGTTCAACGCGCTTGTGGCGCTTAACAAAGTTCTAACGAAAGGCCGTCCGAGGCTCTGGCTGAGCCGCCGTTTGCTGAAGCAGGTGCATGCCGCATTTGGCGGCGAATTGCGCGCGATTGTTGTGGGAGGCGCATTCAGCGAACCGCAAACGCTGCAGTTTTTCTATGACTTGGGCATTCCCGTGGCCAACGGTTACGGCCTGACCGAAGCCGGAACCGCGATCACCGTGAACGATCTGAAGCCGTTTCGCGCCGATACCGTGGGCAAGCCGTTGCCGGGAATGGAAGTCCGAATCGTGAATCCTTCGGCCGATGGTGTAGGCGAGGTCGCCGTGCGCAGCAAGACGGTGATGCTGGGCTACCTGGACGCACCGGAGCTGACCGCCGAAGCCATCGTTGACGGCTGGCTGATGACGGGCGATCTTGGGCGCTTCGACTCTTCCGGCCATCTCCAGCTCTTCGGCCGCAAGAAGAACATGATCGTGACGGAAGAGGGCAAGAATATCTATCCAGAGGATATCGAGGCGGTCTTCGAGGGACTGCCCGCGAAGGAGTTTTGCGTCTTCGCCGCCAACTACATCTGGCCGCGGCGCTCGATGACCGGCGAACAGCTCGTGCTTGTGCTGCGGCTCGATAGCGGACAGTCGCTTACGGAGGAACTCCGCCGCGAAATCGTTGCGCGCAACAACCGCCTGCTAAACTACAAGCGCGTTCACGGAATCGTGCTGGCTGAAGAGGACTTTCCGCGAACGGCTTCTCTCAAGATCAAGCGCAACGCGCTCGCGGAGCGCCTCGCCAGCCGCGAACGGGAGGCAGCGATTCTGCCGCTTTAGTATTGTTGACTTTGCCGCAAGTCGTGGCGCATTGCGGCAACTGAGGATAATCTTCGCGTAATGGAGCGCTTTTTCGCCATCGTGAATCCTGCCGCGGGTGGCGGCCGTTCCGTGACGCTCGCCGGCCCGGCGCTTTCCCGCTTGCGAGAGGGCGGACTGCAGATCGATGTGATTGCCTCGAGCGGTCCGGGCCATGCGGTTCAGCTTTCCCGCGAAGCCTACGCTCAGGGTTACCGCAGGTTTCTGGCGGTCGGCGGGGACGGCACCGCGCACGAAATTCTGAACGGCCTCTTCGCCGGAGGAAGCCCGGCCCGGCGCATCGCCCTCGGTTTTCTGCCGCTCGGCACTGGCAACTCCTTCCTTCGCGATTTCAGTGAAGACGGCGTGAACGCATCGATGCAGGCCTTGCTGCAAGGAAGCACGCGGCCGGTGGACCTGCTTCGCCTTGCGCACGCTGAAGGCCAGGTCGTTTCCTTGAACCTTCTAAGCCTTGGCTTCACAGCGGATGTTGCGGCGCTCGCGAATCGCCGCCTCAAGCCGCTCGGCTCGCTTGGCTATCTGCTGGGGGTCTTATCGCGCGTTGTGCCGCTGCGCCGCCGCTCCTTTCCGCTCCGATGCGACGACGAAGAGGGCTGGGACGAGCGCCGCGCGCTCTTTCTGACCTTCAACAATTCCAAATTCACCGGGGGCAAAATGCTGATCGCTCCAGATGCCAATGTCTCCGATGGGTTTATCGAGTTTGTTCGCTGGGGCCCCATCGGCCGCTTCAGCCTGCTGCGCAATTTGCCCAAGCTCTACGATGGTTCTCACACGAAGCACCCTCTTGCATCGCGCCGCGCCGTTCGCCGCGTCGAATTCAACATACCCGATCCCGTTGACGTTATGATTGACGGCGAAGTCGCGACGCTGCGGATTCGCTGCCTCGACATTCTCCCCGGAGCGCTGGACATCTATATATGAAGCGAGCCTGGGGCGTCCTGCGCAGCTTGCTCCTCTGGACTGTGAGCTGGGTGCATTTCGCTGTTTTTGTTCCCATTCTTATTGCGCTGGCGATTTTTCTCGATCCGCGCAAGCACGATTGGCTGCAACGCGGCTTTTGCCGCCGCATCGCGCGGTTCTCCGGCGCCCGCGTCCGCGTTGTGCAATCACCGGGTTTTGATCCAAAACGCACCTGCTTCTTCATGTGCAACCACGTGAATCTTTTCGATCCGTTCATTTTGTACAATGCGATTCCGCAGCTCGTGCGCGGCTGGGAGCTCGAATCACATTTCCGGATCCCGGTTTACGGCTGGCTGATGAAACGCTTTGGCAATGTGCCCGTTCCGGACGTGCGCCGTCCTTCGGACCTCAAGCGGATGTGGCGGCTCACGCAAGCCGCCATCGATAGCGGCACAAGCCTTATCGTGTTCCCCGAGGCCAAACGAACTCGCGACGGCAGCGTGGATCAGTTCGAGGACGGCGGTTTTCGCGTCGCGCAGCAGCTTGGAGTTCCCATCGTACCCGTCAGCCTGGTGGGCTCTTTCCGCCATCTCCGCACCGGCCACTGGCAGCTTACTCCGGCCACCATTACGGTTTATCTGCACGACATCATCGAAACGAAGGACCTCACTAAGGAAGACATACCCGCCCTTCGGGACCGAGTTCGCGCCATAGTTTCGGCGCCCATCGAGGCGGAAACGGCGGCGCGGGCGAAAGAGTCCGGAGTGGAAGGGGTTCATCTGGCTCAGCATTGAGTTTGTGCCATCACAGGGTGAGTTTGATGCCTGGAAGAGTGCGGCCCGCACGGGTTTCCTGCCAGGTGTAAACGATGCGGTGGATCACCGTGACCGTCGACACGACCGCGATCACCCACAGCACCGGGCCCATGCGATTGAACAAGCCGCCGATGATCAGCAGCACCAGCCGCTCCGGGCGTTCCATGAATCCGACCTTGCATTGCGGGATCAGCGATTCGGCGCGTGCGCGGGAGTAGCTGACCATCACGGATCCGGCGGTCGCCACGGCAGCTAGCACGACGTATTCCGTCCGGCCGCTGACGGAGTAATACACGAGCAAGCCCATGTAGAGCGCCATGTCCGCGTAGCGGTCCAGCGTCGAATCGTAAAATGCGCCGAACGCGGTTACACGATTCTGCCGGCGCGCCACTTGGCCGTCGAGCATGTCCAAAAACCCCGCGAAGAAGATGATAAAGGCGCCGGTGCGGAAGTTTCCCACGGCAAAATTCGCCGCTGCGGCAAAATTGACGACCAGTCCCAGGAATGTCAAGAAATTCGGATTCACGCCGGTGGCCGCGAGCGCGCCCACGATTTTGTCCAGCAGCCACTTACTGCCGCTGCCGATCGCTCCTGTCAGCGTCGCCATATCTTGTCAGGTCGTGCCTTGGAATGTCTGCGCATCGCGGAAAACGCGCCAATTCCTGGCTCTGCGCATCGTACAACACCCCGAATCCAAGCCGCAAACAGACCAATCTGGCACATCCCATTTTTATGGTGCGAGGCATTTCGGCTTGACGCACGTTCCTCTCGCGACTTACAGTCACTGGCGCTCGAGGAGCGATCCCTTGCATGTTTCGTGATTCGAACCGCAGGCAGTTCCTGCTGCAAAGTGTTACGGGGTTTTCCGCCGTCTGGATTTCCGCGCAATGGCCCGCGCTGGTCGAGGCCGCCGAACATGGCCGCCTTGAAGCGCAGTCGGCGGCGCAGAAAAGGCTCGAATTTTTCTCACCCGCCGAAGCGATTGAAATTGACGCCATTTCATCTCGCGTCATACCGACGGACGAAACGCCCGGCGCACACGAAGCCGGCGTCGTTTACTTCATTGACCGCGCTCTAACGACCTTTGCCGCCGATGCGCAGGCTATCTTCCGGGACGGTTTGCCCGAATTGCAGGCCCGCGTCGCGGAGGTCTTTCCGCAGATCGCCAAGTTCTCCGGCGCAACCCCCGAGCAGCAGGATCAGATCCTGCGCTCCTTTGACAAACAGGCGCCAAAGCGAGCCGTGCGGGCATTTCGACCCAGTCCCGGCGCTGAGAACTTCTTTGAAACACTCCGAACGTTCACCATCGCCGCTTTCCTCCTTGATCCCGACACCCGCGGAAACCCGGAGGGCATAGGCTGGAAGCTCATCGGTCGCGAACGCGAGCACGTGTTTCAGCCGCCGTTCGGGTACTACGACAAGGACTATCCCGGATGGCAGCCGCCGGCCACGCAGGAAGCCGAAAAGGACGGCGCGAAGAAATGATCGTCGATCAACCGAAGTACAAAACCTCCGAGGAAGTGGACTTCGTAATTATCGGCTCCGGCGCTGCTGGCGGCATTTTGGCCAAGGAGCTGTCGACGAACGGCTTTCGCGTGGTGGTACTCGAGCAGGGGCCATACCTGACGCCCGCGGACTTCACCCACGATGAAATTAAGGTCCTCCAGGAAGACTTGCTGACGAACAAACCGAAGCTCCAGCCCAACACGTTTCGCAAGACCCCGGCCGATAAGGCGGTTCGGCAGCGCGTGCTGGCTTATGGATGCTGCGTTGGCGGAACAAGCGTGCATTTCACCGCGAATTTCTGGCGCTTTCACGAGATCGATTTCATCGAGCGCAGCAAAGTGGGCGCGGTCCCGGGCAGCACTCTGGCCGATTGGCCGATCACCTATGCTGACCTCGAGCCTTATTACACGAAAGTCGAATGGGAAATCGGAGTTTCAGGGCTTGCCGGTGCAAGTCCGTTCGATCCGCCGCGTTCGAAGCCCTATCCGATGCCGCCGCTTCCCGTAAAATCCTCCGGGGTGATTTTCGAACGAGCCGCTCGCAAGCTCGGGTGGCATCCTTATCCCGCGCCTATGGCGATTCTTTCGAGGCCGCGCCCCGGACGCAGCGCATGCGTCAACTGCGGTTTTTGCCTGGGTTTCGGTTGCGAAGTCGGCGCGAAGTCAAGCTCCCTGGCCGCCGCGATTCCCGCCGCGGAAAAGACTGGCCGCTGCGAGATTCGGCCGAATTCCTATGTCTTCCGGATCGAGCTCGATTCGCGCGGCCGCGCCATCGGAGCTGCCTATTTCGATGAGCACAAGAATACGCATTTGCAACGAGCCAAAGCAGTGGTTTGCTGCGCTAACGGCGCCGAGACTCCTCGCCTGCTGCTGCTTTCCGCGAACAAGTTATTCCCGGACGGACTTGCGAATTCGAGCGGCTATGTCGGGAAAAACCTGATGCTGAATAGCGGCGGCGTAATCTCCGGATTGTTCGACGAGCCGCTGAACGATTACAAAGGCTACGCGGTCAGCCGCGTCCTGCACGATTTCTATGAGCTCGATCACGAAAAGGTCGGCTTTTATGGCGGAGGAGGGCTCGACGCGCGCTTCGATTTCACCCCCATCGGATTTGCCGTCAGCGGACCCTTCGGCGGATTGCCTCCCGACACGCCACGCTGGGGCAAAGGGTTTAAGGATGCTATCGCCCATAACTTTACGCGAACCATGGAGGTTTTCTGCCACGGCACATCGCTGCCGGTCGCGGACAACAGCTTCGATATCGATCCGGACGTGAAGGACGCCTGGGGTTTACCCGCTCTGCGCATGACGTACAAGGACCATCCCGACGATCTGAAGCTAAGCAATTGGCTCTTCGACCGGGGCCATGAGCTCTTCGATGCGGCCGGCGCGAAAAAACACTGGGGTTATCCGGCGGCCGAGCAGCAATTCGCCGTCCACCTGCTGGGAACGTGCCGGATGGGCAAGGACCCGAAAACTTCCGTCATCAACGCCGATCACCAGACCCATGACGTAAAGAATCTGTTCCTCTGCGATGGCAGCAGCCTGGTAACGTCCGGCCGCGGCCAGCCCACCATGACCATCATGGCGCTTGCGTTCCGCGCAGCCGACCGCATAACGGCGCTCGCAAAGCGCGGCGACCTCGTCTGATCTTGAATCGCCTCGAATTTACGCCGTAACTGTAACGCCCCCGCCTTGCTGTTCGTCTCACTGAGGAATGGAGGGTTCCCAATGCGAGTGGATTTTCGCATCCCTGCTGCTGTGCTGGCCGTTGCCTGTGCTGGCGCTCTTGTCTATTCCGTGGCGCGCGCTCAATCCGCCCCGGCCCCGGCGCCGCACACTCCGAAACTCACGGAAGAGCAATTCAAAAACATCAAGGTGCTCAAAGGAATCCCTGCGGACGAACTGATTCCCGCCATGCAGTTCATTACGGCTTCTCTGGGTGTGGAATGCGAGTACTGCCACGTCGAACGCGCTTTCGAGAAAGATGACAAGAAGCCCAAGCGCATCGCGCGCGAAATGATGACCATGATGATGAACATCAACAAGGATAATTTCGAGGGCCGTCGCGAAGTGACCTGCTATTCCTGTCACCGCGGCGCGACGAACCCCATCGGCACGCCGCTTGTTGCAACCGAAGAGAGCTTGACGGCGGTCCGGCCGAGGCCAGCGGGAATGCCTGGCGGAACGGAAGGGGCCAACGCCGGCGAGGCGAAACCATCGCTGCCTGCACCCGATGCGCTTTTCGAGAAGTACCTCGCGGCGGTTGGCGGAGCGGACGCGCTGAGGAAAATTACATCCCGCGCGGAGAAAGGCAGCATCTCCTTTAACGGACGCGAAATGCCGATCGAGGTGTTCGCCCAGGCGCCAGACAAGCGTGTTTCCGTGATGCACATGCCCAACGGCGAAAGCATTACGGCTTACAACGGCACTGTTGGCTGGCAATCCATTCCGAGCAAGCCGCCGCGCGTGCGGATGAACACGGAAGCGGAAAATGCGGCCGCGCGAGTCGACGCCGATTTCTATTTTCCGATCAACGTCAAGTCGCTCTACACGAACTATCGCGTGGCGCCCGGCGAGAAGATCGACGGGCGCGATACGTATCTGGTTTTGGGCCGCACGGAAGGCAAACCGCCGACGCGTCTCTATTTCGATACGCAGTCAGGCTTGCTGCTGCGGCTGGTGCGCTACGCAGAGACGCCGCTCGGCCGCCTGCCAACCCAGATCGATTACGCGGATTACCGCGAGACGGGTGGCGTTAAAATTCCATTCCAGTGGACACTGGCCCGGCCGGGCAACGCCTTCACTATCAAAATCGCGGACGTGCAGCAGAATGTGGCGATCGACGCGGCCAAGTTCACGCCCCCTCCAACGCCTGCTCCCGAAGCGGCTCGTTGAGGAATCTCACAGGGGAAGATGCCGCTCTCCTCGGATCAGTCCGCGGATGAGTGCGGCGCGGCCGTCCCGCGGTGCCGATGAAACAGGCGTGCCGGGAGTTCACGCCAGGGCAACTGCTCGAATTCGGCGAGGTACGAGTAGGCGACAGGGACAACCAATAGCGTGAGCACGAGGCAGAGCGTCTGGCCGCCGATAATGGTCACGGCAATCGAGGCGCGCTGCTCGGAACCAGCGCCTATGCCGATCGCCACGGGAATCAGCCCTGCCACGATCGAAAGCGTCGTCATCAGAATCGGCCGCAAGCGCACGCGATTCGCTTCCAGAATGGCCTCTTGAAGCGGAGCGCCCTCGGCGCGAAGGCGATTGGTGTAATCCACCTGCAGAATGCCATTTTTCTTCACGATGCCGAGCAGCAGGAACATGCCCAGCGCGCTCCAGAGGCTAAGCGCCCGTCCAGTCATCCACAGGGAGAACAGCGCGAAGGGAATGCTCAGCGGCAGCGTCAGCATAATGATGAACGGATAAGAAAAACTGCCGAACTGCGCCGCCAGAACCATGTACATAAAAACGGAAGCAAGAAACATGGCAAGCACGAGATTCCAGGTGGTCTCCTCGAGAACCTTCACCTGTCCGGTGAAGCGATAGGAGTAGCCTGCGGGCAGGCCGATCTCCTGAATGGACTGTACCGTGTGGTTCGCCGCAAGATCGAGCGGATAGCCCGTGGCCACGTTCGCGTAGACGCTGACCTGAAATTCACGGTTGTAGCGCCAAAGGGTCGCCGGGCCCGCGCCCCGAACAATCGAAGCAACGCTCTCGAGCCGCACCTGACCGAGTTTCGTGGAAGGCACCATCATGCGCGCGAGCACGTCGGGATCGTCGCGCTGTGCCGGAAGGAGCTGCATGGTTACGGGATACTGCTCCGAGCCTTCCTTGAACCGCGTGATCTCATCCTCGCCGGAATAGAACAGACGCACGGCGTCGCTCACGTCACTCATCCGCACGCCGATATCCGCGGCGCGCTGGCGGTCGAGTTTGACCTGCAGCTCGGGCGTGTTGAGATTCAGGCTGGGGTTGACGTCAACCAGATCCGGATACTTCATCATTTTCAGCGCGGCTTGCTGGCTCAGAACGGCGAGCTCGTTCAGGTCCGGCCCGCGAATAATCGCGGAGACGGGGAAATAGATTTCGCCTCCAAGCACGGAAGGCAAGCGCACGTTGTATGTGATGTTGCGGTAGTCGCCGTACATCCTTCGGACGACCGTGGCCACCTCCGCGTGGGATTTCTTCCGCTGGGTGCGCGGCACTAGGCCGACGAAAATATGCGAGTGATTCGTCGGTCCGTGCGTGTAGGCCTGTACAAAATTGACCTCGGGAAGCTCGGTGATGCGGCGGGCCAGATTGCCGGCCATTTCCGAGGTCTTTTGCAGAGAAGTGCCTTCGGGAAGCGTGAAGGAGCTGATGAGCTCCGACTGATCGTCGGCGGGAATCCAATCGCGGCCGACAAGGTGATAGAGCCCGAAGGTGGAGAGGAACGTGCCAAGGCAGATGAGGAGGATCACCCCGCGGTGGGCCAGCGACCAGCGCAGCATGCCGAGATACCAGCCATCCACGCGATGAAGGAAGCCGTGGTGGTGATGTTTCCTTTCACGCGCGCCGAGTTTCAGGAGACGCGAGCTCATCATGGGCGTTAGCGTGAAGCTCACCAGCAGCGAGACCATGATGGCCATGGCCATGGTCCAGCCGAAGGAATTCACGTACTTGCGGGCGTAGCCGTTCATGAACGCAATCGGCAAAAATATGATCACCAGGGAGAGCGTGGTGGCCATTACCGCGAGGCCGATTTCGCGCGTCGCGTCGATGGCCGCCTTGCGGCGATCCACGCCCTTTTCCTCCATAAAGCGGACGATATTTTCGAGCACGATGATGGCGTCATCGATCACGATGCCCACGGCAAGCGTGAGCGCGAGTAGCGTCATGTTGTTGAGTGAAAAATCCATGCCCTTCATCAGCGTGAAGGTGGCGATCACGGAAGCCGGAATCGCGATCGCCGCAATCAGCACGGCGCGGAAATTGCGCATGAAGAGCCATACGATCGCGCTGGCCAGGATGCTGCCGAGAATGAGATGCTCGAGCAGGGAGTGAACGGAGGCTTTGATGAAATCCGAGATATCGTGAATTACCGTGAGCTGGACGCCTGGCGGCATCTGCGCCCGCAAGTCGCCGATTTTTCGCTTGACGTTGTCCGCGACTTCCACCGTGTTGACGCCGGATTGGCGGCGGACATCGATCGAGACAACGTCCTGGCCGGGGAGGCCCTTGCGAAACAGCGCGGACCAGGTCAGTAGTTCCTGAGCCCCGTCCTCCACGTGCGCGACGTCACGCACGCGGACAAGCGCGCCGCCGCGCGTGCCGATCACAATGTCGCCAAACTGGTCCGCGGTGGTCACCCGGCCGAGCGTTCGCAGTCCGAGCTGCTGTGGCCCCCTAATCATTTTTCCGCCGGGCGCTTCGATGTTTTCGCGCTGCAGCGCATCGCGGACGTCCAGCACCGTGAAGTTGTGCGACGTGAGCTTCTCCGCGTCAATCAGGACGCGCACCTGGCGCGCCTGCCCGCCGTTGATGTCAACGCTTCCGACGCCGTCCACGGTTTGAATCGCGCGGCGCACTTGCTTGTCCGCGATCTCCGTCAATTCGCGGCGGCTCATAGGGCCGCTGACCAGCAGCGTGAGGATCGGATCCGACTGCGGGTCCTCCTTCGTGATAACTGGCGGCAGCGTGTCGCGCGGAAGCCGGTTGATCGCTGCGGAAACTTTCTCGCGGATATCCTGCGCGGCTCCTTCGATATCGCGCTCGAGCACAAAGGTGCAGGTGATGTCCGCTCTGCCTTCGCTCGAGTACACCGTAATTTCGTCGATACCGCTCACCGAAGAAATCGCGTCTTCCAGAGGCAGCACAACGCCGGTGACCACTTCCTCGGGAGTCGCTCCGGGAAGCTGCACATCCACGTTGACGGTCGCGGGGTCCGCTTTGGGGAAGAGGTCCACCGCGAGGCCGCGATACGAGAAAATGCCGAGCGTGACCAGAAAGGCGATCAGCATCACGGTAAAGACGGGATATTTGACGCAGATTTCAGCGAGCTTCATGGCGCCAGCCGGGGGATGGGATCAGAAAGCGCGAGCCCTCGAGGCGAGAACACACACGAGCACTCATGATCAGCGGGAGACCGGACGCGGAGCGGGATTGCTGCCGGGAGCCGCCGGTGTCGCTGGTTCCGCCGCGGTTTCAGGTTCAGCCTGGACGGATGCTCCGTCGCGCAGATCGCCCGAAACCGCCACGGCTACGCGGTCGCCGGGCCGAAGGCCGTCCGCAATTTCAAAACGGCGGCCGCGCTCATCTTCCGTCTGCCCCGCGGGACGAATCTGGTGTTCAGAGACACGATTGCCATTCAACAGAAAGACTTTGTAAACGCCGTAGCGATAATTCACCGCCGTGTAAGGAAGGAAAATCGTCTTCTCCTCTTTTTCACTCGGGATCGAGGCTTGCACAAAAAAGCCGGGTTTCAGCCGGCCATCCGTGTTGTCGAGCAAGGCTTCCGCTTCAAAGGTGCGGGAATCCTGCGCCACAGAGGGATTGATCCGCGAAATCCGGCCATGGAACGTCTGATTGGGAAACGCCTCCACCTGAATGTCCACCGGTGCGCCATCGCGAATCCATCCGGCCCAGCGTTCGGGAACTGCAAGGCGCGCGCGCAGTTTATCTGTGCGCACCACGACCATTACCGGACTCTGCAGACGAAGGTACTCTCCTGGATGAACGTCGCGCATCTTCACCGCGCCAGGATACGGCGATCGAATTGTCGCATCCCGCAGCTTCTTCTCGGCAAGCTCCTCGGCGGCCTTGCTGGAAAGCAGCAGAGCCTTCAGGCGATTCACTTCCTGGAGCGCCACGTCGTATGCGGCTTGCGTGCTCTGGAACCGGCTGGCCGCCTCATCGAGCTGCTGCTGGGAAATGAGCTTGTCCGCATACATTTCCTTGGCGCGGCGATACTTCTGGTCGGCGTCGAAGAGGTCAGCTTCCGCGCGTTGCACCGAAGCGATTTTTTTGGGGTCGCTCGGCACGGGATCGCCGGGGCCCATGCCTAGCTGTGCGCGGACTTGCGCCACAATTCCGCGCTGCCGCTCGACCTCGAACTGGAGTTCCTGGGAGTCCAGCACAATGAGCGGCTGGCCTTCCTTCACGGTATCCCCGACATCTGCGAGGACTTGCGAGACGCGCGCCTCTACCTCGGCGCTGAGAGTGCTCTCTTCGAACGCATACAAAGAGCCGACTGCCTGAATGCGCCGCCTGGCGGTCTCCTCGGCCACCGTGTAAAGATGAACGGGCATCGGGTGGCTAGGGTCGCCCAGAGCAGGGCGGCTGGCTTGCGATTTTGAGCAGCCCGATACAGCCATGGCGGCGCTTAGAGCGGAAAGAGCCAAATGGCGGAACCAACGGTTTGGAGACGATCCGGCGGACAATGGCAACACAGCCCCTAAATGCCCTGAGCGCTTTAGCGGCTCTTTAGACGGATGACATCTTACAACGTTTGTTGCGGCTTTTGCGCGGCTTCATTCGAGCCTTCCTCGGAGCACCGTGACCGAGGCTCTGGGCAAGACGATTCGTTCCGCCGAGGATGGATGCGAAACCGCCGGCGGTCCGTCCGGCTCGGCGTAACTCGCGCGCCCCTCCGGGTGCCAAACGTATTGCTCGGCTCCGAAGGTCACCATCGTAAGCGGCGCGGCGGGCCGCATCTCCGCTTTGCCGTCGTTCGATGTGAACTCCAGCTTCACCGCATGCGCATTACTCGGGTCCTTGTTAATGAGGAGCACCGACCAGGAGCCGTCAGGGAGTTTTACGGGATACGCCGTAATCAGCTCGTGCCCGGCATCATCCCGGACGTCCGAAGATGCCGGGAAAAGGTGGTGGACGCCTTTGCCGTGCCGCACCCATTCGAGATTAATGAGCCGGCTCGCGAAATACTGCGAAGTGTGCTGTCGGATATCGAGGTTTTCGTTGGCCACGAAGTTGCCATATGTCGAATAGCCACGGCAGCCGGGCCGCAGCGGCTCCGGCTGAATCGGCGAGTGATAATAAGCTGCGCCTCCATTCGTCAGAAAGGCTCCCACGCTGTCCGCCAGCCAAAGGGCCGAGAAGGTGTCGGCCATCGGCTCGGTCAGCGCCCAGGAGACGTTACTCTCCGTGTTCATCAGCGGAACGTCGCTCGGCACGCCGTCCTCGCGCCACATCTCTATCACGTGCTTTTGAATCGCCGGTTCGCGATACAGGTCGGACCAGGTAATCTCGCACGGCGGAAACGGATAGTGCTCGAAAGACACGAAACTCAGATCGCTCAGGCGATTGTGGCTCTTCAGGTAACCGACGAAGCGCGCGAGCCACGAGGTGCGACCCAGCGAGTCCGGCCACACTTTGAGATCCTCGTTCATGCCTTCAAAGACAGGCCCGCCGAGACGCAGGTTGGCATCGACGGCATGCAGTGCGGCCGCGAACTGAAGGTATAGCGCGCCATAGTCCTCTGGCGAAAAATTCTTGCCGTCCGGCTCTTCACCCATTTCGATGTAGGAGACGGGATAGCCGCGCTTCTCGATATACCGGAGTTCCGCGGCGGCATCCTCTGGTGTGGAATAAATCATCGCAATCGGAATCATGGCCGGCAAGTGATTGGTGATGCCGCTGGTGAAAAAAAGATCGAAGCCAGTCTGAATCCGGCTAGCCTCGAGGTCCGCCGCGGTGTGCCACGGGTCCGTCGAGGAGACGAATGTGGCGGTCTGGTTCTGGCCGGGCGCATGAGAGACGAGATCAATGAACTCGCCGCTGGCGGTAAAATTCCCGGCGTAGAGTTCCCTGACCGCGTAACCGACGCAGTTGCGGGGATCGCCGCTTCCGTGCGAATCGCAAGTATTCGAGGATTGCGTCATCCAAATGCGCACAAATCGTGTGCGAACCGGTTCGTTCGCCAGCTTCAGGAACGCGATGCCACCCTTGCCCTCGGTCACTTCGCCTAGCGGGAATGCTGTCCAGACGCCTGCCGTTGGCCGCGTCAGCGCTTCATCGCCCGTCCAGTACTGCACCACGTACTTGGTTGCGTAAGGTTCCCCCCAGGCGATGCGGATTGCGGAAATCTCCTGCGGCGCATCGAAGTCCATCACGATCCACTGCGGATGCAGGGAATCGTCCTCGCCCGTGAATCGCTGCGCCAGATAAGGATTGCTCTTCCAATCGGTCGAAGCATCGCCATCGGTCAGCCGCGAAAATTTGTTTTGCGAAGCGTCCGTGCGCGTCATCCCGCGATGCGGCAGGGAATAGCCAAAACTCTGCCGGATGAAATCCTTCGGCTCGGCGCTGCCTACGAAATAGCCGCTTTGACTCGCTGGGTCGCTCCACGTGCCGTTCGGATTCCAGTGCCACGCCGCAATGGTCAGCCCGGTATTTTGCCGGTACGTAATCGGTCCCCAGCCTGCGGAGAGCGACTCCTTGAGAATTTCGGGCGAGTACACGCGCTCGAATTGATTGGCCTGCAGAATATCAATCGAGGTGCCTAGCGCTTTGTCGGGATCGAATGCCCGCGCGTGCGCAGGGGAGGCGTCGACACGAATCGTTTGCGCGACGGTGTCCGCGGGCCCCAGGCATGCCCATGCCACTACGGCGAGCGCCGCAAGCCTCGCGGAGCGGGCCCCAGCGAGGAACGAGCCACACATCGAACCCTCCGCACCCGCAATTGGCGGGCAGCGGTTGGCATTATATCGGTTTAATGCTGCGATTTCGCGCTTTAAGTTGCCTCGCGAAACCGCTTCCTGTTACCGTTGCCGCTGAAGCTTCCATGGAGCGAACATGTCCACGTTTGGGTTGATCGAATACAAGGATGCGAGCCCCGAAGTTCGCGCCGTTTACGACGACATCATGGCCACGCGAAAGACGGACTGGATCAACAATTTCTGGAAGGCCATCGCGCACGATCCCGCGCTGCTCAAGCGCACCTGGGAGAGCATCAAGCAGATCATGGCGCCGGGCGCCCTCGATCCACTCACCAAGGAGCTCATCTATATCGCGGTAAGCGTGACCAACAATTGCCACTACTGCATCGCGTCGCACACAGCTTCCGCGTTCGCGAAAGGCATGACCCCTGAAATGTTCAAGGAATTGCAAGCCGTCATCGGCATGGCCAACGAGACCAACAAGCTCGTCACCGGCTATCAGGTCGCCATCGACGAACGCTTTCAGCCGCCGCTCTCTCGCTAAACTCCGCCGCGCGGAGCTGCATCCACCCTGTTCGCAAGTACAGTGTTTCCGCGGTAGTACGTACGTACCATAGCTGGGCCTTTCCGCAAGAATCACTATATAGAGGTTGCGCGCCGGGCAGTCTGATGAGCCACGCGTGCAAGACTCCTTTGCTTCGAGTGAGCTTCCATGGCGCCCATTGCTAAAGAGAACGACACCCTGACGCTTCCTAGCGAGCCGTCCATTGCGCGCCCCGCCGCCGGAACTGCTGATGCCGGCGCGAAACCTCAGCCGGTTGCGCTCGAGGTGCCTGTCACCGTGAATGGGGCGCGAAGCGTGGACGGCAGCGACAAACGCGAGCCATTCTCCGAAAGCACGAAAACGATTTTGGTTTTCGGCAACGGAGCGGTGATTCGGCTGGAATCTTCCGTTGCGCCCGGACAACTGCTCTTTCTCACCAATGAGAAGACCAAGAAAGAGGTTGTCTGCCAGGTTGTGAAGTCAAAGAACTATCGCAGCATGAGCGGCTATGTAGAACTCGAATTTACCGAGCCGGTCGTTGGCTTCTGGGGCATGCGTTTCCCGGGTGATCGGATTGCTCCCCAGGCGCCCGCGCCGGCAAGCGGGGCGAAGTTACCCGAACCGAAGCCCGCGCCGGTTGCAACGAAAACGGCGGCCACGCTGCCTGTGCAGAAGCCCGTTGGCGCCGCCCATCCGGAGGCAGCCGCGAACTTCAACGCGCTCAAATCGCTGATCTCGCCACCGGCCGCGCCGGCTTCAGATGCAACCAAGTCGCTAGCGCCAAAGTCTCAACTCGCTTCATCCACGCAATCACCTAACCCCGTCGCACCTTCTCTCGCGCGGAACCCAGCCCCGAACTTCACTCCTGCCCCGGCTGATCCCGCAACCGACGCGCTCAAGCAGCAAACTGCCCGTCTGCAGGAGCAGCTCTCCTCCATGCTGTTTCAGGAGGCGCGCGCGTCCAACTCCCGGTCAGGCCCCGAGAGAGAGGCAAAAAACGCGGACTCACACCTTGTAAGCGACGCTCCGAAAGTCTTTGAAATCGCAAACGCTGAACCTGCCGCAGCCGAGCCGCAAAAACACTCGATGGAATCCCCAGCGCCTCCCGCCCGCAAGACCATTACGCCCGCGAGCGGTCCCGCCCTCCATGAGGATGACTTGAAGATTCCCTCCTGGCTCGCGCCGCTCGCTCAGAATGCAGCAAACGCTTCCGCTGTCAGCGAAGCTGCTGCAAAACCCGGTGTTTTGAGCGAGGCTCCGATCTTTGAGGAGCACATCGCCTCCGAGTTGCCCGCTTCTTCCCAGCACAGCGGAGCGGCCGAGATGCCCTCTTTCAGCGGCGGATTGCTCTCGCAGGATTCTTCCGTGGGCGCATCGGCATCCGCCACAAGTGCGAGCAAAGGATTGAAGTTGTTAGCCGTTGCGGCGGGCATCCTAGTCGCAGCTGCAGCGGGCACCTGGTACATACGCACCGGCCAGCCGGCCGCGCCGGCTGCCCTTGCTGCTTCCTCCGCCGCGGAATCCACAACCAGAGTTAGCGATTCTGCCAGCGCGACACCTTCCCGAACCGCAGCGGAGCCAGTTGCCGGGCCCCCGGTCGCCACCGCTCCCGCAAGGGAGGAAAGCTCCACTGCCGAACCTACGCCCGCCGCAACCCACACCGTGACTCCAGCACAACCGAGCCACGCGGCAACCGCAAAAGCCACGGTTCCAGAACGAGTTCGAACTGAGGAGTCCAAGAAGCCCACCCTGGGCGAAGTGCACCTGGCAGCACCAACTGCTGCCTCGGGCATTCGCAACGGAAGCGCGTCCGACCCAGTGCCTGCAGTGGATCTCGGTGCCAGCGAACCGGTCGCCGAGAATGGCCTTGTCGCCGTTCTGCCTTCCGGCAGAAAGCAGCCCGCCGCTCCTCCTGCTCCGATTCCGGTTGGCGGCGACGTCAAACCGGCCCGGCTGATTTCCTCCACGCCTCCGCTTTATCCGTCACTCGCGAAGACCCAGCGCGTTTCCGGCAACGTCGTGATTGACGCCCTCATTGACGCGACCGGCCGCGTCACGACGATGAAAATTGTTTCTGGTCCCACTCTGTTGCATCAGGCGGCCATGGACGCGCTGCGCCAGTGGAAATATCAACCAGCCACGCTGGACGGCAAGCCTGTGCCGATGCACCTTACCGTCAGCCTTCAGTTCCGCTTGGATTAGCAGCGCCGATCCATCGCCCTTGCGCACGCGCAACACCTTCGAGGGCGAGCGGGGCCGTTCGATTGCACATCGCGTATCATTTCTCCGCGCTCCGCTTGCGAGGCACTGCGCGGCATTCGTATACTGGCGGTCCCGGCCTAACGCCGGGTTTCGCGGGCGGGGTAGCCTGCGAATCTTCACCTGCTTCAACTGAGCCCGCAAAAGAGAAGGGCCGGTTTGTGTTTGGACAGCCGCTCGATGACGCGCGCCTCGCGCCGGCGACCGGCTAATCGAGAAGGAGAGTTCGCATGTCGCAAGCGCCCACGCCGGAAGAAATGAACGTCTACCAGAACGCCGAAGCGCGTTTCGAGGTAGCCGCGAAAAAGCTGGGATTGGAGCAAGGCCTGTACCGCTATTTGAAATATCCGAGCAAGGAAATCACGCTCTACATCCCCGTCGGCATGGACAACGGAACCCTCGAAGTCTTCACCGGCTATCGCGTGCTCCACTCGACCGTTCGCGGCCCCGGCAAGGGCGGCATCCGCTTTGCCCCGGACGTCACTATCGACGAAGTGCGCGCCCTGGCCACTTGGATGACCTGGAAATGCGCGCTGGTGAACATTCCTTTCGGCGGAGCCAAAGGCGGCATCATTTGTGATCCGCGCAAAATGTCCCGCGGTGAACTCGAGCGAATGACCCGCCGCTACACCGCTGAACTGAGCAACTGGTTCGGACCAGAGCGCGACGTCCCCGCG
>DASRCZ010000055.1:0-5259 GCA_035652855.1 Candidatus Acidiferrum sp. | reverse complement strand
AGCCCAACTGATGTTTTGCAACTCCTCGGCCAGGGCTAGCATTCCCAGCCGAGCCTTGATAAGTTTTTCCCGGGTGCTCATGGTCTTCTCCTTGAGGTAAGTTTTCAGTCTTCGAACAACCGAAAATCCTACCACCGGAGTCCCGGAGCACCCCTTGCCTTCACTCCTGCAATTCGGTGCAATCTGTCCGCTCATCTTCAGCTAAGCTCACATGGGCGAATGCTAAGAACTGGGCCGAAGCGCTTGGCACTAAGACGGTAGTAACAAACGTTGCGGTTGCGGGGGGCAATGCAGGTAAGATTGTGGACTACTCTCTGACCGCCGGTACCGCAACTACAGCCGCTTCCGAACTATCGGGCATGGTCTCTAGCGCGCTTACCGTCGGCAGCAAGCTTGCTCTACCTTTAGCAGCAGTCGCTACTGGGAAAGATTTGCTTGCGCACGCAGGCTGCGCTGTGAAATCAGTCATCGGCTTCGTTCCGACACTAGTTCCATGAACAAGTTTGACCATTGGCCGCTATGGCTTCAGTTGTTGATCGCCATACCGAATGCGATTGTTATGACTATACTGCTTTGGATTTGGTGGCCAAGGAAAAAAGAGGATGTCAATCGATTCTCGATAATTGCTGGAACATATCTGCTCCTGATTTATTTGTTCTATCTTTTCTTCGGGTGAGCGGGCGCCCGCAACAAGCCAGAAAGGGCGACCTATAGAGCCGACTTGGGTTCCGCGATTACTCTTCATTCTTGCTGCGATAGCCGGAATTCTCGACGGCATCCGGCGGATCCGCCACCATTAAGCTACGAACTGCCTTTGCTTCAGGTCTCGTAACTCCCAGTCCGCTACAACCGATTTTTCGTTCACTGGCCGTTCTGGGTGACAGCGTGACGCTCAGGCTAAGCCGGCTTTGGAGAGCGGGAGTTCGCGGATGCGCTTGCCGGTTGCGGCGAAGATAGCGTTGCAGAGAGCGGGAGCGAAGGCGGGCAAGCCAGGTTCGCCGACACCGCCGGGCGGCGCATCGCTCGGCACGATGTGGACGTGGATTTCGCGAGGGGCGGTGTTCATTCGTGCCACCGGGTAGTTGTGGAAGTTGGTTTGATCCACGGCGCCGTTCGTAGCGGTAATTTCGCCGAAGAGCGCGATGCTGGCGCCCATGACGGCGGCACCTTCGAACTGATTGCGCACCATCTCGGGATTCACGACGGTGCCCGCATCGAGAGCCGTATCGACGCGGCCAAGGCGCACCCGGCCCGCGTCATCAATGTGCATTTGCACGACCGATGCGGAATAGGTCAGGAAGCTTCGGTGCACGGCGATGCCCATGCCGAACCCGTTGCCCTGCTTTTGCTTGCCCCAGCCGGATTTTTCGGCGGCAAGCTCGACGACGCGCCTGAAGCGCGCGGTATCGATCGGATACTGGTCGTAGGGCTGGCCGTAGTTGGTGTAATCCTTGGGCAGCTCGCTCTTGGGAATGATGCGATCGGGGCCGAAGAGCGCGAGCAGATACTCGACCGGGTCTTTTCCGGCGGCGTGCGCGAGCTCATCGGTGAAGGATTGAATGGCGAAGGCGTGGTAGATGTTGGCGACGGAGCGGAACCAGCCGATGCGCACGTGCGCGACAGCGGGACCATTTTCGGAACGATGCGCGGGAATATTGTAGGGCAGATCGCTGAACCCGAGGCCAAGTTCGCCGGCATCGGAATAGACTGCCTTGGCGTCAAAGGTCGAGCCGATTGGAGGAAAAACGGTGCGTTGCAGCCAGGCAGTGGGTTTGCCGTCCGCTCCGAGGGCTGCCTTCATGCAAATGGCGGAGACGGAGTGATAACTGTCGAACTGGATGTCGTCCTCGCGGCTCCAGACGACTTTGACGGGCTTGCCGGTCTTCTTAGAGAGCACGGCGGCCTCCACAGCGAAATCGGGGAAGGACTTGCGGCCGAAGGCGCCGCCAAGCAGAGTGACGTGGACGGTGACGTCTTCCTTCTTTACTCCCGTGGCCGCGGCAACGGCATCGCGAGCGGCGATGGGACCTTGCGTGGGCGCCCAAACCTCGACCTTTCCGTCGCGGTAAACGGCCAGGGCCGCGGGCGGTTCCATGGGAGCGTGTGCGAGGAGCGGCGCGTAATAATCGGCTTCGACGATCTTGCCGCTTTTGGCAAAGGCCGCGTCCACGTCGCCGACTTCGCGAATGACTTTGCCGGGCTTGCGGGCCGTTTCCTCGAGTTCCTTGCGATAGGTGCTGGAATTGAAGCTCGCGTGTTCGCTATTTTGCCATTCGATCTTGAGCTTCTTGCGGCCTTGCATGGCGGCCCAGGTGTTATCCGCAAGGACGGCGACGCCGCCGAGCGCCTGGAAAAGAACAGGGGGCTTGAAGGTGTCGATGGTGGCGGTCTGTTTCACGCCGGGAACGGCGAGGGCTGCGCTGTCGTCGAGCGATTTGACGGTGCTGCCGAGAACCGGAGGATGCGTCACGCTGGCATAGAGCATTCCGTCCATGCGCGTATCCTGGCCGTAAACGCCCTTTCCGGTGCAAAGGTTCTTGAGGTCATAGCCCGGCGCATCCTTTCCGATGTAGCGCCATTGGCTGCGGGGCTTAAGCTTAAGCTCGGCTTTTTTGGGGACTTCGAGCTTTGCGGCGGCAGCGGCAAGCTCGCCGTAACCGAGCTTCTTCCCGGATTTTTCGTGGATGACGTGGTGCATCTCGGCGGTGCAATCGGCGGGAGAGACGCCCCATTGCTGCGCCGCGGCACGAATCAGCATGAGCCGCGCCGTGGCGCCAGCTTCACGAAGCGGAACGAAGAAGCTCACAACCGAATGTGAGCCATCCGTATCCTGGTCGCCGTATTTTTCGTCGCCGATGGCCTGCACAACCTTGACGCGGGACCAATCGGCGTCGAGTTCATCGGCGACAATGCGCGGAAGCGAAGTGCGCACCCCGTTGCCCATTTCGGAGCGGTGCGCGACCACATAAGCAGTTCCGTCCGTACCGATGGCCAGATAGACGCTGGGTTGAAACGCGGCGGCGGCCATGTCGCCTGCAGGATCGCCCGGGAAGGAGCCAGCGGACGATGCCAAGAGGTGTTCGGGAATCACGCTAACGCCAAGGACGAACGCGCCGGCGCCAAGAACGCCTTTCAGGAAGTCGCGGCGGCTATTGAGAATTTCGCATTCGCGAGCGGAGAGATTTTCGATGTGGGTCGTTGTGCGCGCAATCGTCTTGGCCATGGAAGGACTCCTGCGTGGATGAAAATCGCCAAAAAGACGGCGAGTTCAGAGCACCATCGTACTGCGAATCGCGGCCAAGGGAAACAGGCGGCCGGCAGAAAGAGAATACTCGAGCCGAAGAAACGCGCCCGTCATTGAGCGCAGCCCCCGGCGCGGCAAAGCAGGCAAGGGATCAGGATTCCGGCCACGAACCGTGGGCGCGGCGAAGATCGACGAGCTGGCCGAGGTGATAGGCGTTGTGATCGGCGAGGAGGAGCGCTTCGCGAAGCACGGTTTGACCATCGCCATTGGGAATGCGCGCGAAAAGGTCCGTCTTGGGGTCCTGCACAAGCCTGACCATCGAAGCGAGGTCGCGCTGGAACGCCTTGACGCTGGCGTCCCACGCGTCTTCGGTCGGCGGGTTAGGGGTCTTGGGCCAGTAGCCGCCGGGGAAATCCGGCGAGACGTGATTGGGATTGCGGCTGAATTCGAGAATATCCCACTGCGCGATGCGAACGTGCTCAAGGAGCTGCCAGCCGGTATGGCGAAGGCCCGGAGCAAAGGCGCCCCGCTTGACTTCGGGGAAGCCTTCGAGGGCGTCCGCGAAATGAACATGAGCGCCGCCGCCCTTGAGCAGATAGGCGAGATGTTCGCGCAGAGCCGCCATATCGGCCGTGCCGTTCCTTGATTTTGGTTTGGGCTTGGAGCGGGCTTTTGATTTCGGTTTCGAGCGCGCGTTCGATTTACTTTTCACTGAGGAGCACCTGTTGCGGCATGTCCGGCACCGGGTGAAGCGTGGTCCTGGCGAAGCCCGCGTTACGGAACATCTTCTCATATTCCGCAAAGGTGTAGGCGTCGCCGCTGTCGGTGGAAGCGAGCATGACGAGGCTGAAGGCCGCGGCCATCGGAGGCGAAATGCGGTCCTCATTGGGAACGAATTCGAGCGTGAGGGCTCTGCCGCCGGGCTTCAGGGCAGCGTGGACGCGCCGCAGGAGCTTTTCGCAAGTGTGCGGATCGAAGTGGTGAAGAAGATTGGTGAGCAGCACAGCATCGTAACCGGAGCCGAGATCAACTTCGAAGGCGCTGCCCGGAAGTAGCGAGTAGCGGTCGGCGAGACCTGCAGCGTTCGCATTTTCCTGCGCCACGCGGAGGACGTTGGGCCAATCGAGCGCCACGATTTGCGCCTGCGGATTGCGCCGGGCGATGGCGATGCCGAACTGACCGTGACTTGCGGCGATATCCAGCACCTTGAACGGGCGCGCAGAGGAGGCATCGACCAGATCCGCCATGAAATTGGCCGAGATCGCCGTGAGTGGCGACATGGTACGCGCAAACTCTACCCAGAGGACGTCGTTTTCCTGAGTGTTGTCGCCGTTCTTGAGCGCGGTGCCGCCGCGGCGGACGGCTTCGGTGAGCGATTCGAAACTTTGGCGCTGCGGAGGAGAGCACAGAAAGCCAAAAACTCCGCCGAGATAGGCGGGGGAATGCTTGTTGAGGAAAATTTGGGCGTCGGGCGTGAGGCCGTACTTGGAGGACTCCTTTGTAAGGAAGCCCCGGATGGTGAGGTAGTCACAGAGAATGCGGGCGCCGCGCTCGGCGACCCCGGTGCGCGCCGCAATCGCGCCCGGATCCGTGGAGCCCTCGGCGATGGCCGTGAAGATTTCCAGCTCGATGGCGGCCTTCAAGGCGGCGGAGAGCTGAAAAGCACGGAGACCATCAAAGATGCGTTCCGGGGTTGGGCGGTTCACGGATGGGGTGGCCATAGGAAATCTCCTCGGTCGAGAGCTTCCTCTTTCATACACCAAATCGAGAGAAATTGCTCGATTGGCTGGCGGCCGCGGTTTGCTTGCCTCGGGGCGATGCGCGCTGGCATACTTTTTCGGCCTCCCGCAGCGATCGTCGAAAACCATGGCAAGCCGCCTTCGGGCAGAGGGTAAGGAATGAAGCGCGAATATCATCGCTGGCATTCGCCACGGCTCGGTATCGAGCTGGGCGTGGTGGTTTACGGCCACTGGGGCTCGCCCCTGGTCGGCTTCCCCACGAGCGCCGGAGATGAA
>DASRCZ010000054.1:0-10529 GCA_035652855.1 Candidatus Acidiferrum sp. | reverse complement strand
GTGCGTCCAGGGGAACGCATTCCCGTGGACGGCGTCGTGCGCGAAGGCGCCAGCGCGGTGGACGAATCCATGCTGACGGGCGAGCCGCTGCCCGTGGAGAAAGGCCCGGGCGCGCAGGTCACCGGGGGCACGCTCAATGCGAGCGGCAGCCTTGTGATGGAAGCGCAGCGCGTCGGCTCCGAAACCATGCTTGCGCAGATTGTGAAGTTGGTCAGCGAAGCCCAGCGCAGCCGCGCGCCGCTCCAGCGCCTGGCGGACAAAGTCTCGGGGTACTTCGTTCCCGCGGTTGTGGTCACCTCCGCGGTCGCGTTTGCCGCATGGCTGCTGATTGGTCCCGAGCCGCGCTTCGCTCATGCTCTGGTCGCCGCTGTATCGGTGCTGATCATCGCTTGCCCGTGCGCGCTTGGACTCGCGACCCCAATGTCCATCATGGTTGCCGTCGGACGCGGAGCGCACAGCGGCATTCTCGTGCGCAATGCCGAAGCGCTGGAAATGCTTGCGCGCGCGGATACACTGGTGGTGGACAAAACCGGCACACTCACGGAAGGGAAGCCGCAACTTGCCGGGATCAAGTTGTTCGGCGAAATTCCGCAGGACTCTCTCCTTTCCATCACCGCAAGCCTCGAACGCTCAAGCGAGCATCCGCTGGCGCGCGCGATTGTTCGCGCCGCGGAAGCGAAAGAGCTGCCGCTGCTACCCGCCGAGGCGTTCCGCGCGGTTCCAGGGGGCGGCGTGGAAGGCCGCGCCGGCGGCAAAGCGGTGCTCGCCGGGACTCTCCGTTTTCTTCGCGAGCGCGGAATCGAGTTGCCCCCCGCAAACGGCGAGCAACGCATTTCACAAGCGCGCCCAAGCTCAGCACCCGCCCCGACGGCAGCCGCTTCTGCCGGCGGCGCAGGCGCAACGGCCATCTACGTTGCGATTGACGGCAAGCCGGCTGGAGCATTTTTTCTGAGCGACCCCATCAAGGCAGGCGCTGCCGAAGCCATCCGCGAGCTTCGCGAGAGCGGTTTGCGCATCGTCATGCTGACCGGTGACCGCGCGGCTGCCGCTCGAGAAGCAGCGCTTGCGCTCGGTATCGGCGAAGTCGAAGCGGAGCTTCGCCCCGAGCAGAAAGCCGAGGTTGTCGCGCGGCTGCGCAGCGAGGGCTGCATCGTGGCGATGGCCGGCGACGGAATCAACGACGCGCCGGCGCTGGCCGCCTCGCACGTGGGGCTCGCCATGGGCACCGGCACGGATGTCGCGATCGAGAGCGCGGGCATCACGCTGCTGAAAGGCGACGTGAACGCGATTGTCCGCGCGCGCAAGCTGAGCCTTGCCACCGTGCGCAACATTCGTCAAAACCTGGGCTTCGCCTTCATCTACAACCTCGCGGGCGTGCCCATCGCCGCGGGCGTATTCTTTCCTGTCTTCGGCTGGCTGCTCAGCCCGATGATTGCGAGCGCGGCCATGAGCTTCAGTTCGGTCTCGGTGATTAGCAACGCGCTGCGCCTTCGCCGCGCCGCGTTGTAGCGAGAAGCGCGGATCCCAGCCGGCAGGTACCTGCGTTTTGCGTTTGTGTGTCCGAAATCCGCGTTGTCCTGATTCTCGGCCGCTCGCAAGTGGCTGGAGTCCGCATGCTGCAGCAAGCAGCGGCACAAGCTGGCTGGTACGTGGAACGGTGCTCGCACCTCTCATGTAATTTTGTGAAATCTTGAGCCGCCGTCGCAGCCGAATCGCCCGGACGTCATCCCGAACGTCATCCTGCTGGCGCCCGCTGCCGTACAATGCGAATGCGGAGGTCTTTGCCATGGTTGAGTCTTCTTCTTGTGAGCCTAAGGAAGCCGGGGAACTTAGTTGTCCTGCCCGGTCCGTCCTGGAAGCGCTCAGAACGATTGTCCTGAACAAAGGATCGCGAAAGCAGAGGCTCCGCGACGCCGCGCAGACCCTGCGCCAGAGCGGCGGCTATCGGTGGGTTGGCTTGTACGATGTGGTGCCCGCTCGTGGCATCGTCTCCTGCCTGGTTTGGGACGGTCCCGGTGCGCCCCAGTATCCTGAATTTCCGATGGAAAAGGGCCTCACGGGGAGATCCATTCGCTCCGGGAAAACGGTAAATGTTGGCGACGTAGCGAGTGACGCGGACTACTTGACCGCGCTGGAAAGCACGAAGTCGGAGATCATCCTGCCCATCATCGGCGACGAAGGATTGGTTGTCGGGACGGTTGACGTGGAAAGCCAGTTTCGCAATGCATTCGGACCCGAGGCACAAGCGCTTCTCGAAGAATGCGCCGAGGTCATTCGGCCTCTTTGGGACCGGGCGGCTCGAACTTGAAAGGTTCGAAGGAGTGCCGGTTGAGCTTGCGCAGGCGCGCGAGACGTTTTCAAGCCGCAAGGTTCCGCCCTAAGGAACAGGTTTATCGTGATACGATATAGTTTCGGCGTTTGAGGCCGGTGCTCTCAAATGGGCGAGCGTCAGGCGTGACGCGCGTGTTCGCCGGCCAATCGGCATCTGATGCGCAAAATCAGCGAAAAATGAACGCAAGATGGGGAGGGAAAGCGGCGTGAAATCGCGCTGGTGGACCAAGCCTTTGTCGTCCTGGTTCCCACAGGTCTCGCGCCGCGAGAGCCAAGTCTTCTTGCTGCTTACGCTCGTCATTGGCGCGCTGACCGGCCTTGCCGTCGTGGCATTCATCGTCCTGACAGAACGCCTCGGAATGCGTGTGTATCCAGTCGGAAGCAGTTTGTGGCGGCGACTTCTTGTGCCAGTGGCGGGTTCGCTGGGGATGGGTTATCTCCTCTGCCGGTACTTTCCGGATGCGCGCGGCAGCGGGATTCCGCAGACGAAGGCCGCGCTCTTTGCGCGGGGCGGGCGGATTACTCTGGCCACCGTCTTCGGCAAATTTCTCTGTACGGCAACAACACTGGCCAGCGGTATTCCACTCGGCCGCGAAGGACCCTCGGTACAAGTCGGGGGCGGGATCGCTTCGGTGCTGGGGCGTTACCTTGGGCTGAGTTCCGAGCGGGTCAAGGCGCTGATTCCCGTCGGTGCATCGGCGGCGATTGCCGCGGCGTTCAACACACCTCTGGCGGCCGTGGTTTTCTCGCTGGAAGAAATCACGGGCGATCTGCACGCTCCGGTGCTGGGGTCGGTGGTGCTGGCATCGGCGGCATCATGGATCGTGCTCCGCATGCTCCTGGGAAATCATCCTTTGTTTCAGGTTCCGCGATACGAACTGGTGAATCCGCTGGAACTGGGAATCTACGCGGTACTGGGCGTCGCCGGCGGCCTGCTTTCCGTTCTGTTCACGAAGACGCTTCTGAAGACGCGGCAGTGGTTTCTCAAGCTTCCGAAGAAGACAGCGTGGTTTCAGCCAGTGGCTGGCGGGCTGCTGGTTGGTCTGATGGCGCTCTTCGTGCCACAGGTTCTTGGCGTGGGTTACGGCTATGTTGGAGAAGCGCTGAACGGCAGAATGGCTGTGGGACTGATGGCCCTGCTGGTGCTGCTCAAGCTCTTTGCCGTCACCACTGCCTACGGATCTGGAAACGCTGGCGGTATCTTCGGTCCGAGTCTCTTCATTGGCGCAATGCTGGGTGGAACGATTGGCGGCGCCGCGCATCATCTGTGGCCGAACCACACGGCAACCGCGGGCGCGTATGCGCTCGTGGGCATGGGGACGCTCTTCGCCGGAATCGTTCGCACCCCGATGACCTCGGTATTGATGATTTTTGAGACCACCCAGGACTATGCGGTAATCGTGCCCCTGATGATGTCGAACCTGGTGAGTTTTTTCATCTCATCCCAGCTGCAGCATGAGCCGATTTACGAGGAATTAGCGCGGCAAGACGGGATTCATCTCCCCAGTGCGACGACAAGACGCCAGCAGGGCGGCTGCCAAGTATGGCAGGTGATGCGGCCCATGGCAGGGGCGCTGCCCTCCACGATCAGCGTTGGCGATGCGTTGCGCCGCGTCGCCGAAAGCCGGGACCGCAGCTGGCTGGTTTGCGATGAGACGGGCATTGTCGGAGTGCTGAGCAAGAGGACCCTCGAAGCAGCCGCTGAACGTTTCGGCGGGCAGAAAGCCCTTGCGGAAATCCTGGATGTTCGGGAATTTCCGCATTTGCATGCAGACCAGTCGCTTCATTTGGCGCTGGAGCGTATGGGCAAAGCCGGCCTCGATCTGCTCCCGGTCGTGAGCCGGGCAGACCTGCACAAACTCGAGGGCGTACTGGCGCTGCGCGATGTTCTCGACTCCTACGGCATTGGTGTCGAAGTGCCGGACATGGCCAGCCAGGCCACTCGTGGCTTTGAGCAGCGCGGCCCGCGAACCTGATCCGAAAACTCAGAAGCGATTGTCCCCCACAAATTGTTCCCAGGGCAGGGGGGACTCAGATTCATACTCCCGCCAATTCAGGATGAGACCGTGCGACATTCGGACAATCACCAAACCGTGAGTTTGCACCTTGTATTGGAACGTGTACTCTCCGGCGCCGATCTGCTGGGCGGGGTCAAATATCAGATGATGCCAAGTCATGTGCATCGGTAACTCGCGGCCCTGGGCTCCGCCAAAAAACTCGTATAGGGCCGCACGTCCCCGTCGGGGAGGCGACGGAGGGCCCGAATACATGGCGTTTTCGGCGAAGCACGATGCCGCTTCCTCAGCGTCTCCGCGATTCCAGCCATCGGCCACGGTCCGCATCACAGATTGAAAGCCCTCTGTGTCCAACGTGGGCCGCGCTGTGCATCCACGTGCCGCTTGCCCGCTACTGCGGCTGGAGACCAGCAGCAACAGTGACAGCATAACCGCGACCAAGAGCCCGTGTGCCGGCGTTTTCAGTCGCATCAATCCCTCCGCTTTCGATTTGAGTGTGGAAAAATTCGGCTCCTTCCGCAGGTAACCGCCTTCGTTCGCGAAAGGCAAGTAGCGGTACTGGTTTACGTCCTACCGTAGACCGGGATGGCGGCCCCATGAATCAGAGTGGCAGCTTCGGAGCAGAGGAAGGCAATGATGCGGGCGATTGCTTCGGGCTTCGGCCACTTGGAAAAATCGGCGCCGGGCATGGCCTTTCGGTTTGCGCCGGTGTCAATGATACTGGGAAGCACGGAATTAGCGCGGACGCCCGTACCTTTGAGGTCCGCCGCGAGGCAATCCATCATGGCGACGGCGGCGGCTTTTGAGGCGGCGTAGGCTGCAGCGCCCGCCGCGTGGTCGAAGGCGGCTTTTGCGGCGATGTTAACAATCGAGCCGCTCCCTTGCGTTAACATGATGGGCACGGCGGCGCGCGATAAAGCAAATCCTGACCGCAGGTTCACGTCCAGCATGCGATCGAAAATCCTGGGGTCGGTTTCCCACAGAGCGACCCCGCCCGCATAGCCTCCAACCGTGTTCACCAGAGCGTCCAGGCGGCTGTGTCGCGCCACGATGCCCGCCACGAGCTCCTTAGCCGCGTCGAGATTCGTGGCGTCCGTTTGCTGGCCTTCCAAAGAAGCGGCATTTGGGCCGGCTTCGCTTTTGAGTTGATCGAACTCTGCCAGGCGGAGATAGGAGACGACGACCGTCGCACCGGAGCGGAGAAATTCAAGAGTGACGGCGCGTCCGAGGCCGCCGGTACCGCCGGCGATCAGGACAATTTTTTTTGGGTCGGGATTTGTCGTGGCCATTTGGTTGTCCGTTGGCTGCACGTCTTTTGTGGCGCTAAAACGGATCAGTGCTGCGCGAGCAGGGAATCGAAATAGGCGAGCATCTGCGGCGAATCCCATTGCTGGAAGCCGACAAATTTGCGAGCGATTTTGCCGTGGCGGTCGATGATGAAGGTCTCGGGATACGTGGACGTGCCATAGTCAAGCGCGATGGGGGAGATCGTACCGTGAGTGGCGGGATCGCGGTAAGTGGGATAAACAACACCCTCGGTGCGGAGGAAGCCTTCGTAGGCGGAAGGATCCTCGTCTGCGCTGACGCCAAGAACCAGTGCATTGTGCGGCGCTATGTAGTTCTGTAACCGATTCAGGGCTGGTGTCTCTTCCTTACAGGGAGGACACCACGAAGCCCAGAAGTTCAGTACCACGACTTTGCCGCGAAGAGCGGAAAGCTGTTCGGGTGTGCCGGCCACGGTCACGCGAAAATCCTTGGCGGGCTGGCCAGCGATGGAGGCTTCGCCTTGGCGATAGCTGGGCACGGCAAAGAGCGTCAGAACACCCAAGGCGAACGCGACGGCGGCCCAGACGGCGAGTTTTCGGAGCGAATCCACAGAATGCTATACTAACGTATCCACCAGGGAACGGAAACCTGCTCCCTCTTTCTCAAGCCATGGCCAGCGAAGCACCCAGGGACACTCGCTCTGCTTTGACCGCTCCAGCGGCGGCGAACGCGCGGATTTCCGCGATTGTGCCGGCGCGGAATGAAGAGGCGGTGATCGCGAAATGCGTGGAGTCGCTGGCGGCGCAACCCGAAATTGCGGAGATTCTCGTGGTGGACGACGAGTCGAGCGACCGGACCGCAGACATTGTGCGTGGCTTGATGCCGCGACTTCCGCGAGTGCGGCTGTTGCGGACGGAGGGTCCGCCTCCAGGCTGGGTGGGTAAGAACCACGCGGTATGGACCGGAGCGCAGAAGGCGAGTGGTGAGTGGCTGCTCTTCACGGACGCGGACGCGGAGCACTTGCCCGGCTCGGCCGCCAAAGCCCTGGAGCTTGCGCGCGAGCATGAAGCGGGGCTGGTTTCCTTTTCGCCGGAGCAAGTGACCAAAAAATGGTACGAGAAGGCGCTGATTCCGTTGGTCTACATCCGCCTGGCGCGGCTCTACTCCTATGACGCGGTGAATGATCCGAAATCGCCGGTAGCGGCGGCCAACGGTCAGTTTCTCATGGTGCGGCGCGACGCTTACGATGCAGCGGGCGGGCACGCGGCGCTGGCGGGTGAAGTTCTGGAAGACCTGGCCCTTGCGCGAGCCGTGAAGCGCTGTGGAGCGGCCCTGTGGTTTGGTTCGGGCATCGGCGTGCTTCGCGTACGGATGTACCGGAGCTTCTCCGCAATGTGGGCAGGATGGAAGAAGAATCTTTTCCGCCTGATTGGCGGAACGAATCGCTCGGTCTTCAGCGAGCTGGATGACGTCCTGCCCTGGATGGCGGTGCTGGTGCTGCTGGCCGGACTGCAAGTGCCGCTTGCGATGCTGATTGGCGTGCTGCTCCTGATTTTCCGGCAGCTTTCCTACGGCACGCAGCTGGCCCGCAACGGCTACCCGTTTTCGTTCACCGTTTTTTATCTGCCCGCCGTGACTTTGTATAGCGCAGTGCTGTGGGCTTCCTACCGCGCGCACGTCAGGGGAAAAATCGAATGGAAAGGGCGCGAGTATCGGATGGAAATTCCGGGAGTGACGAGGTAGCGATGGGGACGGTGCTCTTGACGCGCAAGATGGAATTCTCCGCTTCGCACCGGTACGACAATCCGGCGCTTTCCGAGGAGGAAAACCGGCGAATTTTTGGGAAATGCAACAACCCCCATGGACACGGACACAACTACACGCTCGAGGTGACTGTCGCGGGCGAGCCGGATCCCGTGACCGGCATGGTGCTGGACCTGAAGGAGCTGAAGGACATTTTGGAACGCGAAATCATGCAGCGGATGGATCATCGCTTCTTGAATTACGAAGTGCCGGAGCTGGCGGGAAAGATTCCGACCTGCGAGAACATCGCGCAGGTGATCTGGGAACTGTTGGAGCCGAAAATCACGCAAGGGCGCTTGCATCGGGTGCGGCTGTATGAAACGCCGGACCTGTTTGCGGACTGTTACCGAAGCGGAGAAGCGGCATCTAATGGGACCGGCAGATGACGGCTCCGCTGAAAGTCGAATTGGGGAGGCGGTACCGGTTTTCCGCATCGCACCGGCTGCATAGCGTGAAGCTCGGCGAGGAAGAAAACCGGCGCGTCTACGGAAAGTGCAACAATCCGCGCGGACATGGACATAACTACATCGTGGAAGTTGTGGTTTCTGGAGCGGTGGATCCGGCGACCGGAATGATAGCGAATCTGGCGGACCTGGATGCGTTCGTGGAACGGGCAATCATCGAGCCGTTCGACCATCGGTCGCTGCAGGATGAAGTGGAGGCGTTCCGCCACGCCGTGCCGACGACGGAGAACTTGTGTTTGGAGATTTACCGCAGGTTGCGCGCATTTCCGAAGGCGAAGCTGGAGCGGGTGCGCGTTGAGGAGACCGGTAAGAACAGTTTTGAATACGCCGGGGATTCCTTGCCGGCGTAACGAAGAGCAGCAAAGCGCAAGACCCTGACCCGAGGACCAACGACCGTGACCAAACCAACCGAACAGGAAATCCTGCTGCACGAGGCGAAGCCCGCGGAGGCGCACGGGATCGCGTACCACATGCGGGAAATCATCAAGCTGGCGGGCGAGGACCCCAACCGCGAAGGGCTGCGGAAAACGCCGGAGCGGTTCGAGAAGGCCCTGAAGTTCCTGACGAGCGGGTACCACTTGAATGTGGACCACGTGGTGAACGGCGCGACCTTCGCCGTGGCGTATGACGAGATGGTGGTGGTAAAGGACATCGAATTTTTCAGCTTGTGCGAGCACCATCTGCTGCCCTTTTTCGGGAAGGCGCACGTGGCGTATCTGCCGGACAAGCGCGTGCTGGGATTGAGCAAAGTGGCGCGGCTCGTGAATATGTTCGCGCGGCGGCTGCAGATTCAGGAACGCATGACCAGCCAGATTGCCGGCGTGATTGAAGAGAAACTCGCGCCCCAGGGAGTGGGCGTGATCATCGAGGCGCGGCACCTGTGCATGCAGATGCGCGGAGTGGAAAAGCAGCATGGGCAGGCCGTCACGAGCGCGATGCTGGGAGCGTTCCGCCACAACAAGCAGACGCGGGACGAGTTTTTGGCCCTCATTCGGCCGAAACACAGGTGAGCGAAAGCGCTTCCTCTGTAAAGATACGGAAGTAGCGTCTCCCGGCGAGCCAGCGCTGAAGCCGCCTAGTCCTGGTTTCTCGTTGCGAATTGCAAACGGCGGATAGTTGGCTATGCTTAGGAAATTTCCGGAGGGTGACATCCTATGAGCAATCCTGGAATGGCCGCGTCCCCGGCGGCGCTGGCGCGAATCGCGCAGATCGCTATCAATGCGCACGACGTGGACCGCGCGACAGCATTTTATCGCGACGTGCTCGGCCTGCGGCACCTCTTCCGGGCGGGGCAACTGAGTTTCTTCGATTGCGGCGGAATTCGGCTGATGTTGGACAAGGCGGAGAAGCCGGAATTCGATCATCCGAGTTCGATCTTATATTTTCAGGTGGGAGATATTCAGAGGGCGTTCGAACGGATGAAGGCCGCCGGAGTGAAGTTCGAGGATGAGCCGCACGTCATCGCGCGAATGCCGGACCACGATTTGTGGATGACGTTTTTCCGGGATAGCGAGGGGAATCTGCTGGCGCTTATGCACGAGGCAAAGCACGCGGCCTAAGAGCATGGCCGCGACAGATGGACGCTGGCTTGTAAGGGCCATACGGCGCCACCAAGGCCATTTCCCGGCCCAGAAGAGCGTCTCGGACCGGGAAATGGCACGCGGATTCAGAGAGCTCAGGAGACGGAGCCGCCGCCGCGCACAGAGCCGCTGCAACGAATCACATCTTGGAGATGTTGACGGAGGCTTCGGTGTTCTCCCATGCCATGTGCATGACGCAACCGCCGCCGTTCTTGGTGAAGCTGATGGTGAAGTTTTCGACCGGAGCGGCGGTCTTCGAGACCGACATTGGGATGCGGGCCAAGTCGAAGTTTTCGCCGGGATAGGGGATGCCCCATTCGCCGGTTTTTTTGCTGATGATCAAAGTCCATTTATCTGCGTTAGGGATGGCGAAGAGCGTGTAGCTGCCGCCGGGGACATGAGTATCTCCGACCACCAGGCCGGTACTGGTCACGAACGTGGTGGCCTCATTGGCACCGGCGCGCCACACTTCGCCGTAGGGAACGATACCGCCGAAAATTTTGCGGCCTTTCGCGCGAGGGCTGGAGTAGTCCACCGTGATGCTGCTTCCCGCGCCGAGGTCGCAGGTGGCCTTGGCTGGGGGGCTGGGACGTTTGCTTTTATCTTGCTGCGCGGCGAAGAGCACAGCGCTTAGCGCCAGGCTGAAACTACAAGCTGCGGATAAGACAACCTTCATGTTCATGATTCCTCCGAAGTAGCGCAGAGATTGCGCTGCCATTGAATCGAATCCCGGGCGCAAGTGCAACCGCAAAGCTGGAGAACTCGCGTCCTGAGGCATGCGCAAAAGCGCGCTGACCTGACTGTTCTTGGAGAGCCGGTGATGCGGACCCACTCACGTAGACAGGCAAGAGGGCGACTTTATTTCCAAAGAGCAACCAGAGACAAGAGAAGGGACCATCGGGGCGGAGCGCGTCGGCTTTACACGATTCTTTGGATTGTGTTAGCCTGAAAGTGTCGAAGAGAAGAGGAATAATTCAGGGGACGACGGAGAGGGGCACTTGAGCGCACCGAAAGCAGTGTTGATCGAGCAGTTCCGGGCCCATGTCAAGGACACAGGCTCGCCCGAAGTG
>DASRCZ010000053.1:0-8970 GCA_035652855.1 Candidatus Acidiferrum sp. | reverse complement strand
GCACTGGGGAATGCCGGCGTTGAACGCCGAGGCTTGGCCCCCGTTTGCTTTCCGAATGACTCTGACTCGCGGCTCGAATTGGCGCAAAACTTCCGGCGTTCGGTCGGTTGAACCATCGTCCACGACAAGCACTTCCATCTCGCTTGCCGGAAAGTCCTGGTCCAGCACGCTGGCGATGGCCTGCTCGATGAAGCGCTCGTGGTTGTAGGTGTCGATCAGAACGCTGACGAAGGGGCGCACTCCCAAGCTCCCGCATGCGCAAGTCTCGCGACGCGCTGCCGTGCCATTAGACTATAAGGAAGTTGCGGGGCGGTTGCCAGACAAGCTGTCAGCAAGATTTCGCAAGAGACGAGGCGTACCGCGGTCTTTTTGCAAGTTCGGCTCAGCCCGGCCGTACCCGGGTCTCAGCGCGCCAGCAAGTATGCAAATTCCTGAACCCGCTCTGCCGGAACCGCAACCATATTCGCGTCGTACTTCTCCTCCACGCAGGAGACGCGCGAGAGGCCGCCCTCGAGTGAAAGCGTGAACCAGTGATATCCGCGGGCCGCCAGATGCCTGACGATGTGGCACGCCGCGTAGTTCCACGGAAGGGTACGCAGATCTTGCAGCTCCGTCAAAATGATTGGACGGTGTGGCCCGGTCAGAAGTTTTTCCGCTCCGCGAAGTGCGCTGAGTTCTGCGCCTTCGACGTCCAGCTTCAGAAAATCCACCCGTTCCATCTGAAGCTCTTCGAGCAGGTCGTCCATGGGCCGCAAGGGCACACGAATGCGATCGGCCGGCTCGTCCACGGCGGGGGGCCGAAGGCTGTTACACCAGTCGTTCTTGCCCCGGACCAGGTAGAGCTCGGCTTCGCTCGTCTCCTCTCCCAGCGCGCATACGGCGAGGGAGACATTGCGCAGCCTGTTGACCCGCAAATGCCGCCTCAGTCGCTTGGCTTCTCGGGGCGAAGGTTCAACCGCCAATACCCGGCCCGTTTTGCCAACCAGCTTCGCGGAGAGCAAGGTATAGAGCCCGTGATGTGCTCCCCCATCCACCACATTCATGCCGGGACGCAAGAACCGCTGTACGAAGCGAACCTCGATCTCCTCGAACGACCTGTCGAACAATTTCTCGTCCAGGGCGCTGTGCTGTGCCAGCCACCATGCGCCAAACGGAAGCCGCCAGGGAACCGGCATGTCCGGAAAGACTCGGCGCGCCCTCATGGCCACAGACAAATATTTCTCCCGGAACGGCTTTGTAAGGAATCGCCGCGCCCGCTGGAGGATTCCTCGGGGAAGCTCGGGCCGCTTCGACCACGGATCTTTTCCCTCCTGAGGCTCGGGCACCAGCCGGAAGCCGGCAACGTCAATCGCCACATGCGAGGCCAGTAGCATGGTGCGGCATCGCCGCCTTTCCTCCGTTTCTCGGAAGTCTTCATGATCAGGCGACGGCACCACGCGGTAGACGGCTGCGAAGCCGGCGCGATACAACATCTTCACCAGTGTGCTCTCGCTGGCGTAGCACCCAAGCGTGGTCAAACTCTGGTCTTCTTGCAGCGGCTCTTCCCGCAGCAGCATTTCCATTCGCTCTTCCGGCAGACACATGCTCTCAAGCAACAGGCACTTGCCGGTTATCGCCCGGAGGTTCCGAATGGCCAACAACGGATTCTCCAGGTGATAGAGCAACCCGCAGCAGAGCGTCAGGTCGAATTTCCCGAGGCGGCGGATGTCGCGGTCTTCCGCGTCGCCCAGGTCGAACCGGATATGCGGAAAGCGCTTGCGCGCTTCCGCGATATTTTCGTTGCGCGCATCGAAGCCGCGAACCGAGAGGCCGCATTGCATCAATGTGTCCGAGAAGAAGCCGATTCCGCAGCCGGCGTCCACGCTTGATTGGAGCTGCAGAGCCGGCTTCAGCTTGCCCACCACTCGCCGGATGGTTTCGTCTCGCGCTGCAACTAAGCGGCGGTAGTGCCGCTGGTCGAAGACCGATAACCGGATCGTGATTTCGCGGGTTGCAGATGCCGAACTGCTGGCACCTGAGGTTCCGGCCGCCGGCGCCGGCTTCTCGATCGAAAGGCGTGTTCTTCTTTGGAAAGGCGCATTGACTTGTGCTGCGTCAGATGAGGTGGCTGGAGGACGGCTCATCGGGAGCTCCTTCCGGACCGGGCGAATACCCGCGGTATCAGCGGTCCCGAATAGTAAACAATATTCAGAATAGATGGAAGTAGATTTTAAGTAAATACAGGACAGGGGCTCGTGCCGGCAGGCCGCATCGGCGGCACACGCGACACTTCGGTCACGCGCGGCTCAACTGCGCCCGCTGAAACTCAACCATTTCCTCGAGAATCGAATCGAGAGGGCGCGTGATACTCCACTTCGGAAAATGCGACTTGAGCTTCCGCAAGTCGGAGATGTAGCAGATGTGGTCGCCGATCCGGTTTTCGTCCACGTATTTCCACGCCAGTTTCCGCCCGGCGAGCGCCTCGATCTTTTCGATGGCCTCCAGCATGGAGACGCTGTTCGCGCGGCCTCCGCCCAGGTTATAAACCTCGCCCGGCCGCGGATTGGCCGCGAACTCCTCGATTGCGCGGACCACATCATGGCTATGGATATTGTCGCGCACCTGCTTTCCCTGATATCCGAAGACCGTGTAACTGCCGCCGGTCAGGGTTTGCTTGACGAGATACGACAGGAAGCCGTGCAGTTCGACGCCGGAATGCTGCGGTCCCGTCAAACACCCGCCGCGGAAGACTCCGACGTTCATCTTGAAATAGCGCCCGTATTCCTGCGCGACGAGATCGGCTGCCGCTTTCGACGCCCCAAAAAGCGAGTGCAGCGTCCGGTCAATCCGGCAGTTCTCGCTGATGCCTTCGTAGTCTTCAGGCCGCGCGTATTCCCATCGTGTCGGCAGCTCCTTTAGCGGCAGCTCGTTCGGCGCGTCACCGTAGACCTTGTTCGTGCTCAGGAAAACGAAAACGGCTTCGGGCGAATGCTGCCGCGTGGCTTCCAGCAGGTTCAGCGTTCCGAGCGCATTTACCTCGAAATCGAGAATGGGGATATCGCGTGCCTTGTCGTGTGAAGGCTGAGCCGCGCAATGAACGACGAGGTCAAACCGCTGCGCTCGAAAAAGGTCCTCGAGAGCGGCACGGTCGCGAATGTCGGTATTCGCGTGCGTAAAGTGCCTTGTTGTTTCGCGGAGCCGGTTCAGGTTCCAGAGCGTATCGCCCGGCGCGCCGAAGAAAACGCGGCGCATGTTGTTGTCGATTCCGAAGACGCGATGGCCCTGCCGGTCAAAGTGCGCGACGGCTTCCGAGCCGATCAGTCCGCTCGAACCGGTCACCAGGATGGTTTTTTGCATGCTTAAGTGTGGCATTGCCGCGCACAAAATCGAAAGCTGAATCCTTCCCCCGAATCAGCCGCCCATACCTCGCGGCCAGTCCTCAGCCCTGCAGCTTGCGGATCAGGAGAATGGATTGATCGTCAAATTGCGCGCCGTGCCGCGCGACGGATTGCTGCAATGCCGCGCAGATCGCCTCGAGCGGTTCCGTGGCGTGCCTTAGCAGCTCCGCTTTAAGGCGCGGCAAGCCGAATTGTTCGCCTGCGGCATTGGTGGCCTCGAGGAAGCCATCCGTGTAAAGAGCGAGAAGCGCGCCGGATTCCACGGCCACTTCGGAACTCGCGAAGTCCGCGGAAGGCAAAATACCGAGCGGCATATTCGGGCAAGGCAGCTCCGCGATTTCTCCCGTGCTCGGGCAAAAATGCAGAATCGAGGGATGCCCGGCAAGACCGACGCGTAAACTTCCCGCACTCCAGGCGGCAAAGCAGAACGTGATGAACATGTCCGGCTTTTTCAGGGGATAAAGCACTTCGTTCAAGCGCGGCATCAGATGCCCGGCGGAATCGCCCGAGCTAAGGAGCATTCGCGCAGCGCTCTTCACCATGCCCATCACGAGTCCCGGCGCGACGCCGTGCCCCGAAACATCGGCAACGTAGGCCACCCAGTTCTCGGCCGCACCGGCGAGATCAATGAGGTCGCCGCCCACCTCGCCGCTCGGGGACGATTTGCCGTAGAACGCGAATTCGCCGAGCTTCGTCTCGATCACAGGCACCAAGACGCGGTGAATCTCCTGCGCGAGCGCGATCTCCGCGTGCGCTCGGAAATAGCGCCGGCCTTCGGTGATGGAGGCGTACAAAAAGCAGCCATAGCCGAGAAATGTGATGGCCATGATCAAGAACGCATCCAGGTTGAGCCGCGTCTGCAGCGCCGCCAGGGCCGATGGATCCAAACGGCTCTTCGCCGGCGCCGATGGAAACCATTGGTGCAGAAAGTTGATCAGCACGGCTTCCGCCAGAAAGAGCGGAATCATCACTTTCCACGCGCGGCCGCGCATGGCAAACCCGGCCGCGGCGTAACCCACAGCGCACGTGCCGATGACCAGAATAGTAAGCACGTACCGCATCAGCGGCTGCTGTCCCATCGCGGCCATGTCCTCGGCGATGCCGAAGATGCTGAAGAGCAGGAATACACCGATCAGAAAAACCACGAGCGACGTGCGGGGAACGGTCCTGAGGAAGCTCGCGCGGGGGCTCATCGTTGTGCGCGCTACTATAGCAAACGGTCGAATTCCATGGTTTGCATGAAATGGAATGATTCCGGCCGCTTCGCGGGACCTCATCGAGCGAGCTCCCCGCCCGCGGGAATTAAGACGCCGCGGCTTCGCGCAGGCGGCGGACGACCCGTGTCTGCCCGAGAACGACCATGGTGTCGAACAAGGGCGGGGCCACGGCTTGGCCCACGATGGCGACGCGCGTGGCGTTGATGAGGAGGCCGGCCTTTACGCCGGCTTGCTCGGCGAGAGTGCGGAGGGCGTGATCGCAGGCGTCGTGATTCCACTCGGGCAGCGGTTCGAGAGCACCGGCGAGTTTACGCAGCAATTCCGGAATGCGCTCGTCCTTCCAGAATTTCTGGATGGCGGCGGGATCGCGCGAGAACTCATCGGTGAAGAACGCGCGCGACCACGAAGAAAAATCGGGGAGCAGACGGACGCGCGGGCGCAGCAGATCCACCGTTTTGGCGAACCACTCGCGGCCCGCGCCGCTCGCCCACTCTTCCTTCCACAAGCCGCTCCGCTTCAGCTCGAGCGCCACCTGGGGAAGCAAATCCTCGATGGGGAGTTTCTGCAGATACTGCGTGTTGAACCATTCGAGCTTCGCGCGATCGAAGACGGCGTTCGTACGGCTGACGCCCTCGAGCGAGAATTTATCGAGCAAGTCCTTGGTGCGGAGAAATTCCTCGTCCGTTCCCGGTGACCAGCCCAGCAGCGCGAGAAAATTGCGGAAGGCCTCCGGCAGAAAACCTTCTTCGGCGTAGGCAGTGACACTTGTCGCGCCGTGGCGCTTTGAAAGGCGCGCTTTATCCGGCCCGAGAATCAGCGGAACATGCGCGAAAACCGGCCGCGGAGCGCCCAGTGCGGCATACAGCAGCACCTGCTTCGGCGTGTTGGAAATGTGGTCCGCGCCGCGAATCACGTGCGTAATGCGCATGTCGATGTCATCCACGACCACGCTCATTTGATACGTGGGGAGACCCCACTCTTCGGAGTCCCGGCCAGAGCGGAGCAGGACAAAATCCTCGATCTCGTCATTCGCGAATTCCCGCTCGCCGAAAATCAGGTCAGTGAATTTCGTCGTACCGCCGGGCGGAACCTTGAAGCGGATGGCCGGTTTGTTCGCCGGATTGGAAGGTTTCCCCTCTCGGCACTCGCAGCGAGTGATGCGGCGCGTCTTCTCAGCTTGGCCCTCGCCGGCATGATCGCCGCCGGCGTATTTCTCCGCCGCGCAGTAGCAAAGGAACGCGCTGCCGTTCGCGAGGAGCTTCTCTGCGGCCTCGCGGTAGAGCGCGGTCCGCTGCGACTGGTAGATCGGACCTTCATCCCAATCCACGCCGAGCCACTTCAGCCCTTCGAGAATGCCGTCGACCAACTCGGGCTTGTTGCGCTCGGCGTCGGTATCCTCGACGCGGAGAATCATCGTGCCGCCGCGCTGCCGCGCAAAGAGCCAGTTGAAGAGAGCCGTGCGCGCGCCCCCAACGTGCAGATAGCCCGTCGGAGAGGGCGCAAACCGCACGCGCACGTTCTGGCCCGAATTCGGTGTAGTCCCGCTCATAGCCGCTTCTTTTGCCTCAAGCTGAAACACTCAGTTTAGCGAAAGGTGCCGAGGCGGTTCAAACTGCCGGAAACCCTTGGGGGGCACATTGCTTCACCGGCTCCCTTTGTTGCGAAGCGGAGAAACAGCGAGATTGACGAAGCTGCGCGGGCCATAGCAAAGTCCGGCGCAGGGCGATAGAGGACGCCGCTCCGGCTCTGTTGCCAATCGGTTACGTCCTGTCGTGCTGCCTCTTACGCCACCAGTACCGCGGTACGCTTGCTTCTCAAAAAAACCGTAATCCATAATCTCAAGTACTTTGTTTTGTGTGTTCCCACCGCCGCTTTCTGCGGCGTTTCCGTGATCGTCTGCCGAAAGCCGGCATCGACTTGCAGGGCGCGGGTTTTCGTGGAAAGGCGGAAGCAGTGCGGAGTTTCGGAGTAGGGTCGGCTCAGACTTGATACCACAGAACCTCATCGTGCTGGCGCTCCTGGCGGCCATGTCTCTGGTGGCTGGCTTCTTCGCGTACATTTACAGCCTCAAGCGGCAACCGTACCTGTTGTATTGGACGGCTGGCTGGGCGCTTTTCGCGCTGCACTATCTCGGTCCGGCTCTGACCCCCGCGGATGTAGCAGCGCCGCTGCAGACGGCACTCAACCGCTGGATCTACGCGCTCGCCGGCATCTTCTTTTTCCTGGGCGCGCAGGTTTATGCGCAAAGGCGGCCATGGGTCGTCCTCGGAAGCGTGACCGGAGCGGTGCTTGGCTTGTGGGCACTGGCCGGCGGGCTGAACTGGCTCGCGGCGGTTCCGGTCGTGATTCCCTCAGCCCTGGTTTTCATGGCGGTGGCCGCTATCTTCTGGCAGGAAAGCCGGCGCCAGGAAACTCTGGCGGATCGGCTCCTGGCAATTTCATTTTTCGTGTGGGCTATCCTGCGCGTTGGCCTTTACTACGGACTGCGGCACAACCCGGGAGCCCTGCAACTGAGCGCTTGGCCTATCGGCGCGGCCCCCTCCGCCTTTGTGGCGATGCTCATGGTGATGGCGCTTTACGAAGAGGAGAAGCGCCGCATCGAGCGCAACATGCTGGCGCTCTCAAACCTGAATCTGGCGACTTCGAGTTTTGTGGGAGGAGAGATCCAGCGAATGCTGGCGCAGGCGCTGGATCGAGTCTTGGGCGTGGTGCGCTTGCCGGCGGGGGCTCTTTTTCTGCACCACGGCGATACCCAAGGGCCGACTTCCGTGGTGGCGGTCGGATTGAGCGACGAATTCTGCCGCACCGCGCAAGAGGAAAGCCTCGATGACTACCTGGTGGGGCTGGTGGCGCGCCTTGGCGGACTGCTGGGTTTCCGCGATCTGCGAGACGATTCGCTGGCCGCGCTTGAAAAAGATCAATCCATACGGCGATTTCGCGAACTGGCGCTGAGGCAGGGATTGCGAAGCGTGGTTGCCATCAGCTTGCAGGCCAAGGAGCAGGCGTTTGGCGTGCTGTTGCTCGGCACGCCGGACAGCCGGCGGTTTACTCCGGCCGAATTGCGGCTGCTGCTCGCTCTGGGCCACCAGATCGGGATGGCCGTCGAGAACAGCTATTTGATTCAGCAGACTTCGCGCCGCTCGGAAGAGTTGCATGTGCTGAACGAAATCGGTCGCGCGCTCAGCTCCACCTTGAACAAGGAAGATTTGCTGCGGAAGGTTTGGGAGGAGTTGCGGCGGCTCTTCGACGTGGAGAATTTTTATATCGCTTCGCTTGACCCGGTTCGCGACGAACTCGCTTTTGACCTCGAAGTGATCGACGGAATGCTCATGCCGAAACGGTCGCAGCCCGTGGGCAATCACATCACCGAATACATCATACGGACGCGGCAGCCGATCCTGATTCGGGAGCATTACGCCGAAGAAATGAAGAAGCTTGGGGTAGAGCCGACGCGGACGCGAGGCTGCTTCTGCGGAGTTCCGTTGGTGGCTTACGACCACGCGATTGGCGCGATGGCCATCTTCTCGGACGCCGACCGCGCGTTCGATGAAGGACATCTCGAGTTGCTGCGCGTCCTGGCCAGCGAAGCCAGCATTGCCATCGAGAACGCGCGGCTTTTCCACGAGGAACGCACGAAAGCGCGCCATCTCTCTCTGCTGAACAACATTTCGCGCGACGCGATTGCGACCCTGAATCCCGACGAGATGCTCGCGAAAATCGCGGAGCAGCTCGAGGAAGGACTTACGTACGACCACATCGGCATCGGGCAACTGGAGTATTCGACGCGAGAGATCGTCATCCAGGCGGAAGCGGGCAAGCGACGGGGCGCGCTGGGCCAGCGAGTGCCGCTTGGCAGCGGAGTGGTGGGGCAGGTAGCGCGGACCGGCAACATGGCGTGCTTTCGAGCATCGGCGCCGGCGGATTCCGCTCTGAAGCCGATTTTGCCGGATTCCGGCGCGGCAATTGCGTTTCCGGTTTTCTATGGGGAACAGTTGCACGGCGTGCTGTACGTGGAATCGTCCGAGGCGGTGGACTTTTCCGACGAAGAGGTTTTGCTTTTGCGCACTTTGGCGGACCTGATCGCAGGAGCGCTGCATAACGCTCTGACGTTCCAGAAAGCGCAGGAACAGGCCATCACGGACGGCCTGACCGGAGTCAAGACCCACCGCTTCTTCATGGAGGCGCTCTCTTCCGAATGGAAACGCTCGACACGCGCGGGCCGCGCATTTGCGCTGGTGCTGATGGATCTGGACCGGTTCAAATTCGTAAACGACTTCTACGGGCACCTGGAAGGCGACCTGGTGCTGCAGCGCGTGGGACATATTCTCGAGACGAATTGCCGCCGCTCGGACGTGGTGGCCCGCTACGGCGGCGAC
>DASRCZ010000052.1:0-4844 GCA_035652855.1 Candidatus Acidiferrum sp. | reverse complement strand
GGCTGCTGGAACCAGCGGACTCTTGCGTGATTCTCTGGATGCGATCAGCGGACGCATAGATGCGATTTCAAACGGCGGCCCCGCGAGCGGGAACCCTCGGAATTATGACGGACGATCCCTCGAACGCAAACCGGAATCAGGGAGACCAAGGGCGGAAAGGCCTTTGTCCGCTTGGCTTTGGCTTCGCCAAAAAGCCCACCCCGCGCAGGATGCGCGCGCGCGGCGCGCCAGCTTCCCGCGTGAAATCCGAGAATGCGGAGTTCCAACCCGCGTCATCGGAAAGCAGCAGACCACCGGAGCGGAGGCGGGGATATGCCTGCCGGAATTCCCAAATCATGTGCTCGTAGGTATGCAAACTATCGTGGATGAATACGTCGATGCTTTTGAGCTGCGCCAGCAGCTTCGGCAGGATCTCGCGCGAATCTCCCGGCATCACTTTCCAGCGAGGTCGCAACCAGTCGGGAACCACCCAGCCCAAAGATCTGCCCGCCGGCAGGTATTTGGCGTCGTCCAATCCGATCGAATACAGGGTGCCTTGTCCATTCAAATGCAAAGCAAGCAGCAAGTATGCCGAAGAAACCCCGTTTGCGACTCCGGTTTCCACCACCAGGTTCGGGCGAAGCGCCCGCACAGCCGCATACTGCGCCAATATTTTTTTTGCGTGCAGGTCGGCGCTCTGAATCTCCAGATTTCGAAAATCCGCTTCTGCGTTTTTAATGGATTGGGCGAATGCGGCGAGGCCCAGCGGCTCATCGAGGAACCGGCGGATTGTCGTGGCGGGTACGTTCGTCAACCCGCTGAGAAAACGCTCATCGGCAAGCGTTGCCTCGCGCCAGAGCGAATGGAGAGCGTAGCCCGGGTTTTTGAAGGCGTGCCTCAGTCGTCCGCCTAAATTCTGAAGAAGCCATCTCAACAGCGCGTATTGTCACCTTTCGTGGTATTCGGCTTGGCCCCGGCCGAAGAGGGATCGGAAAGCGCCTCGTAAGAACGCGCATGTCCGCGAATCATCGCCGTCAAAGAATAGTCCTGCAGAATGCGTGCGCGCCCGCGCTCTCCCAGCGATTTCCGCTGAATGGGATCTTCGAGTAGTCGCCGCAGGCAAGAAGCCAGGTCGCCCGCATCGCCTGTCCGGAACGTGGCGGCGCAGTTCCCCGCGACCTCAACGAACGGTTCGAGGTCGGAGATGATCAGTGGGATGCCTCGCAACATGTTCTCCGCAACCGCAAGTCCGAATACTTCGCCGCTCAGCGATGGCGCCACCACAATATCCGCCTGCGAAAGCTTGGTATCAAGCTCTTTATCCGGAAGTCTGCCGAGGAATCGTACCTTCCCGGCAAGCCCGAGCCGGCGCGTATCATCCTCCAGGTTGGCACGCTCTGGGCCGCTTCCGATGATCTCGACCCGGAAATCACGCCCCTCTCGATGCAAGATCGCAGCCGCTTCCAGAAGGACACGCACACCCTTTGTGCTTACCAGCCTCCCTTGACAAATGACGAGCGGCGCGCTGCCGGACCGGCTCATTCTCTCGGGCTCGCCGCCCGAAAATAGTCCGTGCGGCAGAAACTCGGTCCTGGGAAGGTCGAGCAGCTTGCCAAGCTATTGCGTGGGCACGAGGTTTGCTGCCGCACGTTTACAGAGAAAGCGGCGCAAGAACGTAGCCCCCCAGAGCCTTAGCGATTTGAGCCATCCATTTCGCGAGTTGCACCGCAAACAGGAAAGATGGCGCCCCGCCATGAAGTATCCAGGGCAGCTTGCGGAACGCTCCTCAATGAAAAACTGCCCATTCGGGCAAATAGCCTGAAAACCGTGATGATCGATAACAACGGGTTTTCGCGACACCAAACCTAGCAGCAAAGGCACAAGAGCCGGCCCAGCCAAATGAACGACATCGGCGCGGCGAATAAGTCCCCACAGGCGGCGCAAGCTCGGCTTCCGCACGACCTTGAATGGCAAGCTACGGTCGTCCCAGCCCTCTTGAGCAGTCGTTTGGGTCACCAACGTAAGGTCGAATCTTTCCTTCAACTCCGCCAACCCGCGAGCCAATGCCAGCACGATAGTCTCAACGCCGCCGACACTTGGCGCGAAGTCGTGGGAATAGACAAGCAGGTTCACTTTGAGACTCCGGGCAACCCGCTGCTGTTTTCATCCGGGACCTTGCGGGCACCAGCGCCATTCCGTGACGTCGCCGATTGAAGGGCATGCACAATCCCTTCGATGTTTTCACGCGGCGACCAGGTGTCCACTCGTGCTTTCGCCCATCGGCTCAAGTGCTGCCTTTGCGGGGAGGCGAGCATTTTCTCCAGCGATCGCGCCAAGGCTTCCACATCTCCACAGGGAAAGATATCACCGGTTTCTCCGGGTCTTACCAGGTCGCGTCCCGCACCCACGCGATCGCTCACAATGGCGGGACACCCGCAACAGAAGGCTTCATTCACGACCAAGCCGAAAGGTTCGTACTCCGACGGAAGGACCAATACATCCGAGGCGGCGTAGATTGCCGGGAGCTGCGTTTGGTTCGCGAATCCCAGGAACCGCACCCGGGGGCCGGCGCCGAGCTCGGCAGCCCTCTTCCGCAGCGCCTCTTTCAGCACACCATCTCCCGCAAAAACCAGGACCGCGCTGGGCAAGTCTGCTTTGGCAAATGCCTCAAGGACATCGAAGGGCCGCTTCCAATGTTGCAGCTTGGCGCAAAAGAGAACCACGAGGGCATCGGATGGCACGTTCCAGTTCTTTCGGACTGCCTCCTTGTCCACGGAAGCCGCCTGCGCCTTCCACCAGTCGTTGTCCACGACGAACGGGGTCAAGGCGATGCGCTCGCGCGGAATGCCAAGCGAAGACATGAGTTCCACGCCGCCACTCGAGGGAACGATGACCTGGTCCGCAAGACGAAACAACAAAGGCCACCCCAGCTTCTTGACCGCTATCTTCCACCGTTTTCGGTCTCGAGGAACCAGCGACCAGGCATCGGTTCCGAACAAAAACGCTGCTCTCGACAACTTGGCCGCCAGCAGTGCGATCCAGAACGTTGCGCGTACGTAACCGATGAAGCAAACAACGGCGTCAAACTTTCCCTCGCGGATGATCCGCCAAACCCCGGGGTTGAACAGTCCGAAGAAGGACTCCCTCCCCGATCCGCGATTCCTGGCCTCCTTCCACTCGTACCCGTCCAGCAAGGGAACATCCCATTTGATCTCGGCCCCAAAATCCGGGTCGAGCGCTCGCTCCGCTCCCTTCAACGTGGCGTACACCACGTGGGATTCGATCCGCGGATCAGCGGCAAGACGCCGGAAGAGCGGCGCCTGGTACTGGACCGGGTGGGAGGTCACGAACAAAACCCTGAGCCGCCCCTCGCTCGAGCCTGGGCTTTTGCGTTTCAATCCTTCTTCCCTTCGCGGCACCGAGAGCGCGATTGGCCGCGGGCAACAGCCCGTTATTTTCGCACATACCGGCCCCGTGCTAGGCTTCTCGCTGTTTGCGGCGGCCCTGCCCAGAACGCGCATCATGAATGCGAATCTCAGCTCTCCTCAGACCCTCGAGTGCGTTGCGCTGCTCGGCCGGCGCGATGAACCCACCGACGCCGTCGAGACCTACTGCGAATTTCTGGCCAGCGCGCTCGCGGCTCATTCCATTCGTGTTCGGGCTGTGCGTCTGCACTGGGCGGAACGGGGTTGGGAACCGGCGCTGGCCAGCTTACGCAGCCAGTTGGACGGACGGCCTCCGCATTTTGCGATTCTGCAATACACAGCGCTCGCATGGTCACGCCGCGGATTCCCTTTTCGCTTTTTGCGCGTTCTGCGCCTCCTGAGGCGGAGGAATATCGCATGCGCGGTCGTGTTTCATGACGCGGGCCCCTATGGGGGAACGCGAATCGCTGATCGCTTGCGGCGGCTCGCGCAGCGTTTTGTGATGCGAGCCGCCGCCCGCCGCGCGGACCTGACGATTCTGACCGTTCCGGCGGACCGGACACACTGGCTCCCCTCAGGCGTGACGCGCTGCGTCACCATTCCGGTGGGCGCCAATTTGCCTGAGCCGCAAGCTGCCTGGATTCGCCGCAGCGACACTTCGCCACCAACCGTGGCCGTTTTCTCGGTTACGGGAGAAGCATCGGGTGAAGTCCGCTGCATCGCCGCGGCCGTGCGTTATGCCTCGGAGCGGGTCGGGGAGTTGCGATTGCTCGTCTTCGGACGAAATGCCGGCGCTTTCGATGCGCTCTTCCGCCAAGAACTGGCCGGTGTCAAAGTGCAACTGACGGTGCAGGGCCTAACCGATGAAGCCGAAATCGTTCGGTTCCTGCGTGACTCCAGCGTTCTCCTTTTCGTGCGCGGTCATATCTCCTCGCGCCGAAGCAGCGCAATTGCGGGTATTGCCTGCGGTTTGCCGGTCATCGCGCGACAAGGTTGGGAAACCGGGCCGCCGATCACCGAAGCCGGCGTTGTGCTGCTTAAGCCTGATGCGGATGGAAAAGCCTTTGGCGTCGCGCTCGCACGCGTCCTTACGGAGAAAAATCATGCCGCCGAGCTTGCCGAACGCAGCCGGCAGGCTTACACGCGCTATTTCTCCTGGCCAGCGATCGCAGCAAAATACGCCGATGCGCTGCATGCGGCCGGTGCCGCCCGCAGGGCGTCCGCCCAGGGCAAAGCACGGGGATTCTCTTGAGTCCGAAGCGCAGGGTCAAATGGGCGGCTCTCCTTGTGTGCCCTCGCGGCATGGCCTCGTTCCTTCATCGCATCGCCCTATGCTAAACTAAGTGCGTTCCGCAGGGGTTTTCAGTTCACCGTAGGTCTCCACACAGTGTGGCGTTGGACCCCGCGCTGACGGATTACCGCACGCGCGCCTTGCAGCGG
>DASRCZ010000051.1:0-4599 GCA_035652855.1 Candidatus Acidiferrum sp. | reverse complement strand
GAACATGGAGAAGCGCGCCTTCGATCTTCTGAATTGCATTACCGTTGTCCCCGGCGCGCTCGGGGCCTGGCGCAAGGCCGCCATTGAAGCGGCGGGCGGAATTACCGCCGATACGGTTGCCGAGGACGCGGACTTGACCATCGCAATTCGCCGCCTCGGGTGGCGCATTTGCTACGACGAAGAGGCCATCGCCTGGACGGAAGCTCCGGAGACCCCCGGCCAGCTGATCCGCCAGCGTTTTCGCTGGACCTTTGGCACGTTGCAGGCCGTCTGGAAGCACGGCGACACCTTGCTGCGCCCGAAATACGGCACGCTTGGCTGGGTCGCGCTGCCCAATATCCTGTTATTTCAGCTCATTCTTCCGCTGGTCTCGCCCATCATCGATTTGCTGTTTCTCGGCTCGATTGCGCTCTGGGCCCTGAACCGCTGGCATGTCTCTTGGCTGCCCATTCAGAATTCAAACACGGACGACTTGATGCGCAGCGTGCTGTTCTTCCTCGGATTTCTGCTGATCGACGCCATTACCTGCGCTCTTGCCTTTGCGCTCGAGAAAAAGGAAGAGTGGAGTTTGTTGATTCCTGTTCTCTTGCAGCGCTTCTACTACCGCCAACTGATGTACGTCGTGTTGTTCCGCTCGGTGAAGGAAGCCGTATCCGGGAGGCCCGTGGGCTGGCGCGGCGTCGAGCCGGAGCCGCCGTCTTCGCCGGAGCCGCGAAAGTCGCCGGAGGCGGTGCCCGCCTCCTGACCGCCTTGACGCACGCGTGCAGCCATCAGGAATTGGTCATGGCGCGTGCTAACGGAGCGGAAAAGATTGGCTTACAGAATTTTCTTGCCCAGCGCGGAAAGCACGAGTTCCACGCCGAGCAACGCCGTGCGATTGTGCTCGTCAATGATCGGATTGATTTCCACCACTTCGAGCGAAAGCATCGCTTCCGTGTCGGCGATCATCTCCATCGCCAGATGCGCTTCGCGGTAAGTCACGCCGCCGCGCACCGGTGTCCCGACGCCCGGTGCGTCCACGGGATCCACAAAATCCATATCCAGGCTGACGGAAACGCCGGCCGTATCGTCCGTCGCGTATTTCAGCGCCTCCGCCATTACGTCGCGCATCCCGCGCTCGTCAATATCGCGCATGGTGAAGACGTGAATGCCGGACTTTTTCACAATCTTGCGTTCCTGGGCGTCGAGGTCCCGCGCGCCGACGATCACAATATTTCCCGGCTCCGCCTTCGGATGGAAACCCATCAGGTCCACCAATTCCGGCGGTCCATATCCCATGATCGCCGCGAGCGGCATTCCGTGGACGTTGCCGGAGGGCGAGGATTCCGGCGTGTTCATATCGCCATGGGCGTCCAGCCAAATGTAACCGATGTCTTTTTTCTCTTTGCGATAATGCGATGCGATCCCGGCTGCCACGCCGGCCGCGATGGAATGGTCACCACCCAGCACGAGCGGCAAAAATCCATCCTCAAGAGCCTTATCCACCGTGACCGCCAGGTCCTTGCAGGTCTCCGCTATTTCCTGCAGGTATTTGGCGCGCTTTTCGCCGACTTGCATTTCCTCAGGCTGCTTCACTTCGAGGTTGCCAATGTCCTCCACCGTGTGGCCGAGCTGCTTGATGCGGGCCTGCAGCCCCGCGCCACGCAGAGCCGAAGGCCCCATATCCACGCCGCGGCGGCTTTGGCCGAGGTCCATGGGAACGCCGATAATCCTGATTTTTTGAGGCATGTCGAGTCCGGGGTGCGGTGACTAGAAATCGGTGACCTCTGACCGGCTAGACCGCAAGCACGCGGTTTCGGCCGTCACAAGTCGCCAGTCACTCGTGAATGTAAGAATGCAGGGAATACGGCAAACGCTGCAACTACCCCGGATTAAGGATACACGCGGTAGATCATGCGCGGGAAGGGGATCACTTCGCGGATGTGCTCGGTTCCGCAGATCCAAGCGACCGTGCGTTCGAGGCCCAGTCCAAAGCCCGCGTGCGGCACGCTCCCATAGCGCCGCAGGTCGAGATACCACTGGAAGGCCTCCTCGGGCAGGTTGTGCTCGTGCAGCCTGCGGACCAGCAGGTCGTAGTCGTGGATACGCTGGCTCCCGCCAATGATTTCCCCGTAGCCCTCCGGTGCGATCATATCGAAAGCGAGCGCGAGTTCCGGGCGTTCCGGGTCCGGCTGCATGTAAAAGGCCTTGATTGCGCTCGGGTAACGGTGAATCATCACCGGCCGGTCGAAATTCCTCGAAATGATGGTCTCTTCGTCGCCGCCGAAGTCATCGCCGAATTTGGCGGGGTTCCCCGCCTTTTGCAGCACGCCAACCGCTTCTTCATAGGAAATCCGCGGAAACGGCGGCTTGATGTTTTCGAGTTTGGTCACGTCGCGTTTCAGCGTCTCGAGTTCGCGCGATTTGTTTTTCACCACCGATTGCACGATGGCGCTGACCAAACATTCGCCGAGATTCATCATGTCCGGCAGTTCGGCGTAGGCCGCTTCCGGCTCGAGCATCCAGAACTCCGTCAGGTGGCGGCGCGTTTTGGATTTTTCCGCGCGGAAGGTCGGTCCAAACGTGTACACCTTCCCAAGCGCCATCGCTGTTGCTTCGATGTACAGCTGCCCGGACTGCGTGAGATAGGCCTTCTCGTCGTCAATGTAGTTGACTTGGAAGAGTGTGCTCGTGCCTTCGCAGGCGGAAGGCGTGAACATCGGCGCGTCCGTCAGCGTGTAGCCCTGGCTGTCCATGTATTCGCGGGCGGCGCGAATGGCCTCCGCGCGAACGCGCAGGATTGCCGCTTGTCGCGGCGTTCGAATCCACAAATGGCGATGGTCCAAAAGGAAATCCACGCCATGTTCCTTGAGCTGAATCGGGAAGGGTGTCGTCTCGGAAACCTTCTGCAGCACTTCCACGCTGCTGACGCCGATTTCGTAGCCGCCCGGCGCGCGCTTTTCCGCGCGAATCTTGCCCGTCACGATGACGCTCGATTCTTGAGTTAGCCCCTTGAGCGCTTCGAACGCCTCGGGGCTTTCCTTGACCGCGCAAACACCCTGGATGATGCCGGTGCCGTCCCGGAAAATAGGAAAAAGCAATTTGCCCGATTCGCGCAGGTTATAGAGCCAGCCGCGAATGGTAACTTCCTGCGCGTCGTAGCGGCCGGCTTCCTCAATGCTGATAATAGGCATATACGTTGCTCTTTTTCGCGGACCCAAACTTAGCAGTTTAGCAGAGTCCGGAAAGTACTCAGGCCACTCAGGCGCTCACCCGCTCGCGAACGTTCGAACGTGTCCAAGCCCAGCGGGCCGCCTGTCCACGGTCACCATGCTGAGACAAATCGATCCAGAGACCTCTTGGCGGCGGCCAGTTGCTCCGCCACGGATGGCGCGTCCTGCCCTGTTTTTTCCTTCAATTCGAGAGTGATCGGAAGGCTGCCGCTCTCCGGCACGGTTTTGAGCAACGGAATGGCGGAATCCCAATCAATGTCGCCTTCGTAGGGACGCAGGTGCTCGTCTTTCTCTCCGTGATTGTCATGGAGGTGCATGGCGGCAATCAGATCGCGCATCGGTTCCATCGCGCGGGAAATGCGCTCTTCCTTGGCAATGGTTCCCGTGTCATCGGGAAGGAAGGCGTGGCCGATATCGAAATTGAAGCGCAGACCGCTAAGGCGCGTTTCATCGACAAACCTGCGCAAGTACGAAGGCTGGCCCATTTCGCTGGTCGTGTTTTCGACCGCAATCGTCACGCCGGCGTGATGCGCGTGCAGAATGAGGTGTTCGAGCGAGCTAAAAGCCGCGTCGCGCTTTTTCGGATCAGCGCTTTCCCGCGACCCGCCCATGTGCAGCACCATGCGGCCGAAGGGCAGGTCTTCCGCCACGTCAACGGCGCGCTTCAGTTCGTCCATCGCGTCGATGCGCCGCACTCGCTCAACTTCACAAATGGAGAGCGGCGCGCCGCCTTCCCGCGTCGCACTGAGATCGCGGCTCGTCGGCGCGTGAATGGATGCAAGCGCCAGGCGGTGTGCTGAAAGCGCGCTGGCAAGGGCCCGGATTTCGGCTTTCGACGTGTAATCGAAATGCCCGCGCGAGAAAAATATCTCCACCGCATCGAAGCCGTGCTCGGCAATCTGTCCGAGCAGTTCTGGCGTCAGTTTGCGAGAAACAAACACGTACGTCGAAAGGATTCTTTGCATGAGCCTTCATCAAGGTGAATTTGACGGTACCTATTAGACCATGAGGCTGGCCGCGACAGAGACTCGGAACGCGCCGGCAATTCCCCAAGGTAACCAGGATGGATCGCGGGCTTCGGTCTGTTCCGGACAAACTAGTAGCCGATGGCGGAGCCGTGGTCGCGCGGGTCGGCCGCGCCAAGGCGTTCGCCGTTTTCAGGGTCAATGCCAATCGCATTCACCAGACCGATGTGGCCGCGGCGGCGCGTGGCGTGGCCCATGGCGTTCAGCGCAGCTTCCAGGCTTGGAGGAAATTCGTTTTCGAGGATCACGCGGTCGGGCAGCCATTGATGATGAAAGCGCGGAGCATTAATAGCGGCTTCGGCGTTCATGCCTAGCCGCATCCAGTTGAGTACACTGAGTAATGTCGCGGAAATAATGGTTGG
>DASRCZ010000050.1:0-21317 GCA_035652855.1 Candidatus Acidiferrum sp. | reverse complement strand
GCCTCAGCGCGGAACCTTGTCCAGCACCATCAACGCGAGCAGCACCGGCATGTGCAGCACGGTGGCGTGCATCAGCCATTTTGCGCGCACGTTGGTCTTCTTCGTTGCGGCCCACAAGCAAACCTGCAGCAGTGCCGTGCTCGTCACCAGCGCGCCAAAAAAATACAGAACGCCGGCGAGCCCCAATATTGCGGGCAGCAGGCTCGCGGCAACGAGGCCTGCGGCGCAGAGCACGATTTCACGAAAGGTGCGCTTCCCTTCCCGGTCCACAACCGGCAGCATGCGGATACCCGCCCGCCGATAATCCTCGCGGTACATCCACGAGATCGCGTGAAAATGCGGAAACTGCCAGAGAAACAGGATCGCAAAAAGCATCCAGGCGCCGCGGTCAAGTCTTCCCGCGGCGGCAACCCAGCCAATCATGGGTGGCACCGCGCCCGGGAATGCGCCAACAAAGGTCGCCCAAATCGTCTTGCGCTTTAGCGGCGTGTACGCGAGCAGATAGCTCAAGCAGGTCGCCGCTCCGAGCAGCGCCGCGAGCCATCCCGCCGCCATCCACAAGTACGCGGCGCCGCCAAACGCGAGCAGCAGCCCGAAAGCCAGAGCCTCGCGCGGCTGCAGAATGCCACTCGGCAGAGGACGCGCGGCCGTCCGCCGCATGTGCCGGTCCACGTCGCGCTCCATGTAGTGATTCAGCGCCGCCGTACCCGCCGCGATTAACATCGTGCCAAATACCGTATTCAGCAGGTTCAGCCAATTCACCGGACCGCGCGCGCCCATGTAATAGCCCGCGGCGGTGGTCATCAGCACCAGCAGGGAGACGTCCGGCTTGGTGAGCGTGACGTACGCCGAGGCGCGCGACGCCAGCGTGAGTTCCGCGGTGCGCGCCGAGCCCATTACGCCGTCACTTCACGCCGCGCCGGCGCAGCCACTTCTTTGCCGCGCGGCACCAGCCGGTAACACATCAGGACGATGAGAACGGAAAATGCGAACAAGATCGCGCCAATCACGGTGTGGCTGACGGTTGCCCACACCGTGCCCGGTGTCGGTCCGATCTTCTCTTCCGTGAGCCGGCCCCAATAGGCGGCGAATCCAAGCAGAAACTGAATGCCGAAAATCGAATGCAGCAGAGTCCGCGCGCGCGCCATCTCCGCCGCCTCACCAAACCGCTTGCGCATGGCCGCCGCAGTCCACGTCACCGAACCAAGCACCACCAGCGCGCCCGCCATGTGCGGCCACACCGGAATTTGCGAATGCCGGAATCCCGCCCCGAGCACCACTTGGAGGAAAATAACCGCGGCATTCAGAACCGCCAGTGTGTGAATCGATGGCGAACCCGTGTCTGCAAGTTGCGGGCGGTCTTCCACCCACCATTTGCTGGTAAAGACGGCGATGCCCAGCACCGCCGCGAACATGATTTGCGCGAAGCATGCGTGCAGCACCGGCAGCCAATATTGCAGGAGCTGCCGTACCACCTCGCCTCCGAGCACCGCCTGCACCACGATCCCGAAAACCGCGATCACGCCGAACCAGCGCAGCCAGCGCCGGTTGTCTTTTACCCAGAGCAGCACCGCGAGCACCAGAACCAGAACCGAAAGCACTCCGGCTATTACCCGATGCGAATGTTCGAAAAAGGCGCCGCCTGCGAGCTGCCGCAGCGATGGGAACCACGTCCCGAACGACTTCGGCCAGTCCGGGACGGAAAGTGCCGCGTTGTTGGAAGTCACGAGCGCGCCCGCGATAAACAGCAGCACTGTCCACGCCACTGTGAATCTCGCCAACCGGTTTAGTCCCGCACTATAGGTTGCCGTCATTTCAACTTTCTCGTCCTCGAAATTATAACGCAGATGCCTTTCCGCTGCTCGCGGCGGCGGGCGGCCTCCGCATCGGCCAGATCGTCTCTCGCGGGGCCCAGGGTACGGGCCTCTGCGGGATACGCTCTTGCAAAGGCGAGTCTCTCATGCCGCCGGCGTAGACCGCGCCGTCTCCATAGGCGCGGTGTCGATCCCCGCCGCCTGCAAGACCAGGTCCTTCAGCGCGGCGATAAACAGCGGTGAATCTCCGACCGCCGGCATCATGTGAAATCGTTCGATCCCAAACCGCTTCGCATCCGCCCGGCCGTCAATATTGATTTCGTGCAGCGTTTCGATGTGCTCGGTCACAAACGAAATTGGCACGACGAGCATTTCCTTTACGCCTTCGCGTCCCAGCCGCTCAAGCGTGCCCACAAACGGCGGCTCGAGCCATTTCGCCGGACCCACGCGGCTCTGATAGCAAAGCAGATGCGTTTTTGGCCATCCCGCGAACTCTCGCCGTCCAAGCTCGCATACCAGCCGCACCGTCTCCTGGACCTGCTTTGGATACGGGTCGCCTTTTTCCACCAGGCTCATGGGCAACCCGTGCGCGCTGAAGATGAGATGAATCCTCGAACTCTCCGGATACAGCCGCAGCATCGAACCGATCCGCTGCACGAGCGCGGCAATATACAGCGGATGATTGTAAAACTGGCTGATGGTCTTCTGCGGCGGCCCGCTCTCGGAGAATCCGCAGACGCGGTTCCATTCCTTCAGGCTGCTTAGCGTGGTCGCGTAGGAGAAATGCGGATAGAGGGGCAGCAAAATAATCTCGTCCAGGGGAAAGGCGCTCCGCAATTTCTCCGCCGCTTCCGCGGTCAGCGGATGCCAGTAGCGCATCGCCGTCACCGCGACCGCATCCAGGTACGGCGAAACGGCCGCGACCAGCTCCTGACGCTGCCGCTCCGTCAGAATGCCGATTGGCGAGCGTCTTCCAATCATCGCGTAACGCGCCGCCACCGGCACTGAACGCTTCTTCGCGATCCATTTCGCCAGCGGCGTCCGCAGAAATCCCAGCGGCCCCATCGGGATGATGTCCGGATCGAGAAAGAGGTTTTGCAGAAAGGGGCGCACGGCTTCGAGCGAGTCCGGCCCGCCCAATTGGAATAGCACAATGCCAACCCGCTTCTTCCCCGCCATTTATTTCCCTTGCTTCACCAGATCCTTCAAGCGCGCGTTCAGCCGCTCGATTTCCTCGCGCAGCGTGCGCGTCCGCCGCGCGATGCTCACCGAGAAGAGAAAGAACACCGCCCAGCCAATCATGTAGGCCGCAAAAACGCTTCCAAGGTTCTTCATGCGTTCTCCACTTCCCGTTTCAAGACTTCCACTTCTTCGCGCGTTTTCTCGAGCTGGTACCGCTGGCAAATCAGCAGGGCCATTAGGCACATCAGCGCGAACCACGAGAGATAGAAGACTTTCCGCATAGTCGGATCGAGTCCGCCGCTGGTGAACACCACTGGTTGCGGATGCTGCGTCCGCCACCACCAAATCGAGCCATACACCAGCGGCACGTCCAGGAACGCGAAAATTCCGTAGAAGGCACAAATCTGCGCGCGCCGGTTCGGATCCTCGACCATATTGCGCAACACAAGATACGAGATGTACAGCAGCCAGAGCACCAAGGTTGAGGTCAGGCGCGCATCCCACGCCCACCAAACGCCCCATGCCGGATGCGCCCAGATTGGGCCGGTTAGCAGCACCACGGTGCAAAATGCCATTCCCGTCTCCGCCGAAGCCACCGCCAGCCAATCCCATTTCGATTCGCGCTTCAGCAGATATCCAATGCAGCCGATGAAGGACACAAAAAACGCGAAAAGCGCCGTCATCCCGCAAGGGGCGTGCAGGTAAAAGATCCGCTGCACCAGCCCCATCGTCTGTTCCGTGGGCGCGACATAAAACGCGGCATACGTCGAAATGCCAATCAGAGCGCAAACGGTCAGCGCCGCTACAGCGATTCTGGTCATCGCTCCGCCAGCCGAACCGCCCCATGGCTCGTAAAACGCAACATTCTCACTCCTCCAGAAGATATTCGCCGAAAAGCCATACTGCCGTCAAAAACACCACGTCAAACGCGGCCAGAATCGCCACCCAGTCCCATCGCAGCGCGGGCTTCACGTCAAAAAGCGCCGCTGTCGCTTCCGTGCTCGCGATCAGAAGCGGCGTCAGCAGGGGCAGCAGCAAGAGCGGCAGCATCAGTTCGCGCATACGCGCTTGCGCGGAGACCGCGGAGAGCGCCGTGCCGGTCACCGCCAGCCCGAAGCTCCCGAGAAAAAGCACCAAAGCCAATTGCGGCAAAACGGCCAGCAACGGAACGTTGTACAGGACCGTGAATACCGGAATCATCAGCAGTTCCGTCAGAAACAGGAACAGGGTGTTGGCGCTCAGCTTCGCGAGAAAAATGGCGAACGGGTCCGCCACTGCCAGACGCAGCGCGCCCAGCGTGTCGTTATTCTGTTCGCGCAAAAAACAGGATTGCAGCATCAGTGAGGCCGCGAACAGAAAGGCCAGCCACAGCAGCCCCGGCCCGAATCGCCGCGATTCCGTCGCGCTCGGATCAAATGTGAAGCTGAACAGCACAACGACCAGCAAGACGAAAACGATGGTCGTCGTCAGCAGCTCGCGCGAACGGAACTCCGTGCGGAGTTCCTTGCCGAGCAGCGCTGATGTGTTCGCCAGCAAATTCATCGCGCATCCGAAAACGCCAGTATCGCGCTCAGATCCGCGCCTTCGCGCGTGTCAGCGGCCACTTTCCCGCGTTCCAGCCGGACGGCGCGCCCCGCCAGTTCCGAAAGCGCGGACTCTCCATGCAGACTCATCACAATCGTGCAGCCCGCATCGCGCAAGCCGCGCAATTGTCCGGCGAGCCACTGCGTTCCTGAGGGATCGAGCCCGGTCGCCGGTTCATCCAGCAGCAACAAACCCGGCTCCCGCAGCAGGGCTCGCGCTATCGCCAGGCGCTGCCGCATTCCGCGCGAAAACGTCCGCACCTGCGAACCGCGGCGCTCTTCGAGACCAACCTCGCGCAGCAGCCGCGCGATGCGTATGTTCGCGTCCGGCACAGCCAGCAGCCGGGCAAAAAGGCGCAAATTCTCCTCCGCGGTCAGCTCCTCGTAGAGCATCGTGGCGTGCCCCACGAATCCCGCGGCTGCCCGCGTGCCGTTCCGCGGGCCATGCGCGCCCTGCGCATCCAAAAGCTCCACGCGGCCGCTCGTTGGTTTCACAAGTCCGGCGGCGATTCGCAACAGGGTCGTTTTGCCCGATCCGTTGCGCCCGGCCAGCGCCACGCATTCGCCGCTCGCAATTTCGAGCGACACTTGTTTCAGCGCATAGATGCTGCCGTATCGCTTCTCGATGTTTTCGAGCCGGATGCCCGTGCCGTGCGCCTTCAAGCTCACCACGCGCTCTCACCGCCGTTCGCAAGATCGGGCCCCGCCCGCGTCCCGGCAGGTGCGTCGCTTCCGCGGCGCCCTGTCCCGGAGACGACGTGTTGCGCGCCGCTTGTTCAGCCGCGAACCAGTTCCCGGAGCATCTTTTCCGCGTTCGCGCGCTCCCGCGTGTACTCTGCTTCCGAAATCGTTCCGGCCTGCAAGCGCAACTCGAGCCGGAACAGCCTGTCCTTCAGCGAATCGAGGCTTGTGCCGATCTCCGCGTCAACGTCCGCAATCTTCGCTTCCGCGCTCACGGCGGAGCCTTGCTGCGGAAATCCCGTCGCGCTGCTCGCCGCCGGGCGGACACGGGTTTTCGTCGCGGCCGGCACAGCCGTTGCCACTTGCTCACCGGCTCCATTCGCCGGCACGGTTACAATCGTCTTCCGCGAAAGCAAAAACGCCAGCACACCGAAAATCACCGCCAGTCCGCCGAGAAGGTACCATTTCGCTCCGTCAAACCGTCCCGGCACAACGACAATCTCCGCTCCATTGCCGGGCCCGCTCTCACCTTGCGGTCCCGCATCCGCGCTCTGCGAAGCAGGCGGCGCCGTCCCCGCGACGTTCACTGCCAGCGGAGTATTTGCCGCAACGTTCTCGCGCCCATAAATGTTCATGCCGTCTTGCTGACCGCCCGGTTGCCAGCCATCGCCGCCGATCTGCACGGTTGGCGCCGCCACAACCAACACCTGCCCGGCCGGATAGGGACTTGGCGGCAGCTTTACCACCGCAGCGTTATCCGCGTACGGCAGCTCATACGAGAAGCGGACCGTGCTCTGCCCTGGCCGGAAGGCGTACGCGATCGCGTAGCGGTTCTTCGACTTGTCGATTGGCGCTTGCACGACCGGCATTTTCGTCGGACCGGAAGCCGCTACTTGCTGCAGTTCCGCTCCAGGCGGCAGCGCAAACTCAAAATTCCCCGCCGTGCTGAAAAATGCCTTGGGGGGCTGCGAAATGTTCTCGATGAAATATTCCTCGCCAACCGTCAGCTTCGCTCCATTCGGCTGAAAAATGACCGCTCGCGAGGTGACCTTGATCGACTCTGGGTCCGTTGTAGGCTCGAAAATCTCCACCTGCACGTTGCTCTGCCCGGGAGGCGCCGGCTCGTGAAAATTCACATCCTTGTAGACCGCGCGCACCAGCATCGGTTGCGCGCCCAGGTTCGGATTGTCAAAGCTGAATTGCCCCTGCGCGCCCGAAACCGTGCTTGCCACCGGCTGCATGGTGCCTTGCAACTGAATCAGGATGACCTTCACGCCAGCTGCCGGCTGGCCGGTCGTGCCATTTTTTACCGTGCCTTTGAGCGTGCCGCCCATCGCGAGCCCCGCCAAAAGGAGCGGCAGCGCGACCGCAAGCGCCGCGGGCCCAGCAAATCGCAGCACCCGCTTCATCGGGCTCCTCGCGGCCGGCGCGTCTGCGCATCCGTCACCCGGTCGATTTCCGCCAGCACCAGCGCCGCCTCGTTTTCCAGCGATGCTTTCATCGCTTCGTAGTCCCCTTCCGAATACTTCCCCGCGCGATGCTCGAACCGCAAATCCCGCAAATTGTCGTAAATCGTGTCGCGCCGTTCCATCAATTGATCGAGCCTCGAGCGGTGCGGAGCCAAATCCGAAGCGTCCGGGTGGATCATGAAAATGAAGAGCAGAGTTGCCGCCGCGAGAGCCAGGCAAGCTCCCAGAATAGCCCATCCCGAAGATGGGAGCGAATCGCCCGCCCCGGTGGGCGTAAGGAAAAGCGCCGCTGCGCCAAGGGCAAAAGACACCATCAATCGTCCGTCTCCCGTTCGGCCTCGGCTCTGGCGCGCGCCAGATACTCCGGCGAGACCGCTGGGCCGCCCGCCGCCGCCGTCGCCTGCCGGAGTGACCGTTTGCTCCACCGGCTGATCACAAAAACCACCAGCAGCGTTCCCGCGGCCAAATAGGCGAACGGCATGATCCAGGCCACCAGGCTAAATCCGCTCTTCGGCGGTTCGATGAACACCTCGGTTCCAAACTGTTGCTCGAATGCCTGCAAAATCTGCTGCTCGCTCTGCCCTTGATTGAGACGCGCGCCGATTTCCCGCAGCATCCCTTTCGCGGTGTCGCAAGGACCGGAGAACGCCCCGCCCGTGTGATAACAGCCGCCCGCTGATTGATCGCAGCCGCCGCACATGCATTTCAATTTCGCGCCAATCTGATGCGCGCGGTCATTCGGCTGCTGCGCGGACACCGGAAAGATCACGGCGGGCACGCATGCCACCGCCAGCAGACCCGTTGCCGCCAAGATTCGGCGAACCTTAGTCATGCCCTTCTCGCAAAACCGCATTCTGCGGCGCCAAGGCCGGCTTGGTGGCCTTGGCTCGCGCCGCTTCCGCCGTCAGCACCAGAACGGACCGCCGGTTCGGCAACAGCGCCACTAGCGTGCCCATCACCACCACAATTCCGCCGAGCCAAATCCATTTCACCAGCGGATTCAAGAACGCGTGAATCACCGGGGTGCCATTCTCCTGGCCAGCATAGACCACGTACAAATCTTCCTTCAGCGTCGAATGAATCGCCACCATCGTCCCGTTTTCCTGATTGGTGACGAATCGCCGTTTCTCCGGATACAGCATCATCACCGGCTTGCCGCCGCGCAGCACTTCGACAATCGCGCGCTCCGCCGTGTAATTTTTCTCCGGCCGCGCATCCATGCCCTGCATCACGAGCTTGAATTGGCCAATATCCATGGTGGCGCCGAGCGGCATCTCCTTCTGCACGTCGCGGTTGAATGCCGCGCCGGAAAGGCCGATGAAGACGAGCACCATGCCCATGTGCACGATATATCCGCCGTAGCGCCGTGTGTTGCGCATCGTCAATTCAACCGCGGACGAGGCAAAGCCCGCTCCCGAGCGCGACCGGATCACACGCGCGCCGCGGTAAAACTCGAGAATCACCGTCATCGCCACGAACACGCACAGCATCAGGCAAATCAGCGAAAACATCTCGCGGAAGCCAAGCGGAAACGCAATCACTCCCGCCGCCAGTCCGCATAGCGCCGGCCAGCCGAAGTTCCGCCTCAGGCTTTCCGCTGAAGTTTTCCGCCAGGCCAAAAGCGGCCCCACTCCGGTCAGAAACAGCAACAGCAGCCCCAGCGGCACATTCACTTTCGTGAAGAACGGCGCGCCCACGCTGATTTTGTTTCCCGTCACCCATTCGGAAAGCACCGGGAACAGCGTTCCGGAAAGCACGGCCACGCACGAAACCAGCAAAATCAGATTGTTAAAGAGGAAGCTCGACTCGCGCGACACGATTGAGTCCAGTTGGTTTTCCGATTTCAGATAGTCGCGGTTTTTGAAATACGCCGCCAGGCAGACACCGAGCGCCAGCGCCAGAAATCCCACGAACCAGTTCGCCGTATTCGATTGCGTAAAGGCATGCACCGAGCTGACCACGCCGCTGCGCGTCAGAAACGTTCCCAGGATGCACAGGAAAAACGTGCAGAACACCAGCCACACGTTCCACACTTTCATCATCCCGCGCTTTTCCTGCATCATCACCGAGTGCAAAAATGCCGTGCCCGTTAGCCACGGCAGCAGCGAGGCGTTTTCGACCGGATCCCAGCCCCAGTAGCCGCCCCAGCCCAGCACCGCATACGCCCAGTGCGCGCCCAGCAGAATGCCCATGCTCTGGAAGCACCATGCAATCATCGTCCATTTGCGCGTCAGGTGAATCCACTTTTCGCCCGGATACTTCGCCAGCAGCGCCGCCAGCGCAAACGCGAACGGAATTGTGAATCCCGTGTATCCCGAATACAGATTCGGGGGGTGGATCACCATCTCCGGGTATTGCAAAAGCGGTGTCAGCCCGTTTCCGTCGCCCCGCGCCACGAATCCCGTTCCGGCCACCGCCAGCGCCTTGAAAGGGCTGGACACGAAGTTATTCAGCGTCAGAAAAAAAAGTTGCACGCCGGCGAGCACCACGCCCACGTACGGCATCAACTCGCCGTTTTTGTTCCGGTAGACCAGCAGCACGGAAAGAACGTAGATTGAAAGAATGAAACTCCAGAAGAGCAACGAGCCTTCCTGCCCCGACCACAGCGCCGCCACTTTATAGAAGGGCGGCAGATCGCGGTTGCTGTGCTGCACCACGTACGCGGCCGAAAAATTGTCCGTGAAAAAGAGATATTCGAGGCTGGCTGCCCCGATGAAGATCAAACCGCAGGTGGCGATTCCAGCCTGCCGGGCGCTCTTAATTAAGAGGGGATGCCGTGTGGTAATCGCAAAAATGCCGCCGGCAAACGCATACGCGGCGCAGACAAACGCAAGAAGCAGCGCAAATGAGCCGAATACATCCACCGAACTTCCGCCTATCTCCTTAGCAGCACAGGCGCTCTTGTCTGTACGGCTGAATCCGCGCCGGCACCGAGCAAATCAGCCGCCGTTCGCGCGCACGTTTTTCGCGGATCCTAGTATCTAGCGCCGGGCGTGCCTGCTTCAGCCTTCTCCGGATTCACGGATGCCGCTTCATATTTCGACGCGCACTTTGCCTGTACGTGCTCCGCGACGAACCGCCCGTCCCGGTCTGGCCGCCCTTCCACGAGCGCCTGTGAATTGTCCTTAAATGTATCGGGCAAGGGGTCGGTCCCGACGTAGCTTACCGGCAGCGACTTCCCTTCCCCTTGCAGCACAAAGTCAATCCGGCCCGTCAATTGGTGAATGCTTCCCGGAGCCACTGTGCCGCCGACGCGCATCCGGTGATTCATCGCGTCGCTCGGCATCGTCTGGAGTTCCGCGATGGTGTGGTAATACGTCTTACTTTCACCGTATCCGAGCCACGCCAGGAACACCATGGACACAACGATCACGCCAATTCCTATCCCAAACTTGGTGCGCTGATTCATGGGCGGAACTCCCCAGCAAGCCAGAACTCAAGTAAACGCAATTCTATCACAGCCACATTCGACGCAGACGCCATCCCGTCCCATTCTCGATTGCGCCAAGCAATGGCGCACGTTTGCCTCTGCGGCGCCGTGTGACGGTCGTCACAATGTCCTGTGCGCCGCGAGCACATCCTTCAGTCGCTGGGAAAGTTCCTGGTGATCGTCATGGGCTAAATCGAATGCTCGTCCGTTCTTCAGCAAAACCTCGCATGGCGATTCCGCCGAGAGTTGCTCGAGAAATGGATCCAGCGCGCTCGAGATCGGCACCAGGCGTTTCGGTTTCAGCGACCGCCGTATTCGGGCGAGTAGCGCCGGCATCCGCCTCTCCAGCAACGTTTCGAGCGCCGCTCGGTGGTCTCCCAAGGGCTCGACAGGGCATTCCAGCGCGTGCGCCAAAAACACCCCCGCGCGTTGCAGGTCCGCCAGCACCTCTTCCCTGCCGCGCCCTTCCACCGCAATTCCCGCAGTTTCCAGCAGCTGCGCGGCTTCTCCCGTGAAGCTTCCTTCCGGCACATACACAAACTCCTCGGGACGCTCCGGCATTACGGCTCCCAGCAGCAGCACTTGGATATGCAGCGGCCGGAATCGCGTAGCCCATTCGAGGCGCTGCAGCCGTCGGGCGATATGCTCGGGCGAGGCTGCCTGTCCGCACCCATCGCACGCAAGAAATTCACTTTTCGCCATGTCCTACAGAATGTAGGCCACGCCCGCCGAAACTGCAAATGGCGAGCCACCGACCACGGATTGCCTGAATCTGCGCCTCGCGCGCTTTGGGCGTCGCCTTGCACAGGGCAAGCGCGCTTGGCTGCCGTTAGCCGGCCGCTTACGCACTCGTTTAGGAAGTCGCTTCCGAAGCAGCTTTGAGAGCCACTTAGAATGTCGCTTAGGAGCCGCGCAGGAGGTCGGAGGTCGCGTACGAAGTCGCCCATTGAAGCCACGAAAGCCGCACAAGAAGCCACGCAGGAAGCCTCTTTCGAAAGCCGCGCAAGAAACCACGCGTGAAGCCGCTTTGAAAGCCGCTTTCCTTAGGAGGCGGGAGCTTCAGCTCCCGCGCACCGACCCGCAGCCGAGTGGGCTTTAGCCCCTGAAGAAAGCCTCCGCACACCGCGCTGCCAAGGGTAAAAAGGGTCGCTTAAAACCCCTTACGAAGTCGCTCAGGGAAGCCACGCACGAAATCCGCTCAAGAAGCTCACGCAGGAAGCCCTTTTCGAAAGTCGCCTCAGGAAGCGGCGCGAGGAATCACGCACGAAGCGACGCACGAAGCCGCTTTGGAAAGCCGCGCAAGAAACCACGCACGAAGCCGCTTTGAAACCCGCTTTCTTTAGGAGGCGGGAGCTTCAGCTCCCGCGCAGCGACCCGCAGCCCAGGGAGCTTTAGCCCCTGAAGAAAGCCTCCGCACACCCGGCCCCCGCTGCAAACGCCAAACCGGAGCAGGCTGCGCGCCGGGGATGGTTCATGGGTTCTGGCGTCGCGCAGCCGCTCCAGACATACGTATAGCTGCCACCTCAAACCCCGCCCCGCCGCAATAGTTGCTCATGCCTTCTGAGTTTCGCGTATCGGAGGCAAGAATAACTGCCGCACATTGCCCCGCTGCGTGACGTGCTGCGGGATATTTACGATTGTCTGACCGCCGTCTTGGCGTGCGATTCCGGTTCCCATGAGTTTTGGCTGCGACAAGGCCAGCCACATCCTTAAGGTGCGCACCTGACTGAGAGTAGTTTTTGAATGCCGCGGTCCTTCAAATCTGTCAACCAGGTCGTTATGCACATCAACGATGTCTTGCTCACGGACTCCCGGTTTTTTCCCTTGCCGATACAAAATCTCCGCTTGCACCAAGCGATTTTTCACTGTGTCAGCGATTATTGAGGGCATGCGAGGATATGCGCCGGGAAGATTAAAGAGTTCATCCACTAAGTCACGGATAGAGTTTGGATCATCTGTTGTCGCTACGGCAGCCTTGTTCTCGATAGACTGCGGCGTTGCCATGTGTTCACTTCCCGGTGGAGAAGAATTCTGCGCCCATGTACCAAATGCCAGTAGACACAAGGCAAGGACCACGAAAAGGCGGGGTAAGTAGCTCACAGGGAAGACTCCTTCCAAAAGAGCTCGCGGGAGCACGTCGGTGATAGAATCGTGGGCGCATCCGTTTTTCGCCTCTACGGGGTCGGATCGCAGGGATGCGCCTGCGTTCAACCACGGGCGCTCCCGCTGTGCCGCAGTAATACGCTCTGCTTAATAGAAGGTCAACGGAATTCCGAGTGATCACCAATGATTGTACAGAACCATCTTATAAAGACCCGCAAGCGAGGCTATCTATGCCGTCCCGCGAGAACGCATGCCGCATTCGGCAAGAGCGGTGCCTTCGACAAAACCTGGAAAACCTAGGGAAACCTGTGGACAGACGGGAAATTTCCCTATGCTTGCAGATCGACACCGCTGCCTCAACAGTTGAGCTCCCACTGCTGACGAGTTATCTCCCGGCGTGGCCGACCACCCTTCTGCGGCAGCAAGCGCCGGGAAGTATTTTCTTCTCGCGATGGCAAGCATGGCCAGAGGAGAGCGAATCATACTGGAGAGAGAAAGACCACCGCTTTACGGTGCGACCGCCGCGTCGCTGGGCAGCTTTGCGCGCAGGCACCACTTCAATTCCTGGCTCAACTCCGAAATCTCCATCCCCGCCATCACGATGAACTTACAGCTCAGCATCTCCCGCGGCTCATCATCATCCGGGAGTTGGCACGTCACGCGGCAATATTGGCAGTCCTGGTTCCAGCAGAACCGCCCATAAGGAATCGTCTCCGGACTGATGAACTGAAAGCAGCGCAGCAGCGAATTTCGCTCCGGCACCTGAAATTTCTTCCCGCAGAGGGTAATGTCCACCAGCTTTTCGTATGGCCGGAAGGGTTCCGACATGAGCGCCCTGACCTCCGTGCATCTTGGTCCAGCGCGCCCGCGCGCTCTCTGGAGCCATCCGCACGTTTGTGTGTGCGCAATAAGAGTAGCCTGCGTCAGTCCAGGCGCAGCGAAAAGCTCTCCGAAGCGTAGCGAATCCGCCAATGCCGCCATACCGCCCGGAAGGAAGAGGACGCACTAAATCCAGCAGAATCCGCACTTACAAAAAGAAGGCGCCGCGGGCTAACGCCGCACCAACTCGCCTGCTTCTCCGGCTCAGATTCCAAAGTCGAAGTACTGGCCCATTTTGCGAAACTTCTCATACCGCGCTGCGAGGAGCGCGCGAATCGGCTCATTTGTCAGGGCGACGAGCTGGCGTTCCAGCACTTCGTCCAGCAGCCGCGCCGCCGCTTCGTGGTCTGTGTGTGCGCCGCCTTCCGGCTCCGGCACGATTTCATCCACAATGCCCAGCTCTTTCAGGTCTGTCGCGGTGATTTTCATTGCTGCCGCCGCGGTCTCCGCTTTGCTCGCGTCGCGCCAGATAATTGAGGCGCAGCCCTCCGGCGAAATCACGGAGTAGAAGCTGTTCTCGAGAATATTCACGCGGTCGCCCACGGCGATCGCCAGCGCGCCGCCGGAGCCACCCTCGCCCGTCACCGTCACGATGATGGGAACCGGCAGTCGCGCCATCTCGCGCAGGTTCCGCGCGATGGCCTCCCCTTGTCCGCGCTCTTCCGCGTCAATTCCGGGATAGGCGCCCGGCGTGTCCACGAACGTCAGCACCGGTCTGCGGAACTTGGCTGCCAGCTGCATCACTCGCAAGGCTTTGCGGTAGCCCTCCGGCTTCGGCTGGCCGAAGTTTCGTTGCAGGCGCTGCTTCGTGTCGCGCCCCTTCTGGTGTCCGATTACGGCGACGGGCCGGCCGTGAAACTTCGCCAATCCCGCGATCATCGCCTTGTCGTCGCCAAAGGCGCGGTCGCCGTGCAGCTCCATGAAGTCGGTGAAAAGCAGTGGGATCAGATCGAGGAAATACGGCCGCTGCTGGTGCCGCGCGAGCTGGGCGCGTTGCCAGGGCCCCAGGTGCGCGTAGAATTCATGCCGCAGTTCAGCGACCTGCGCTCGAATGCGCTCGAGATCGGAAGCGCCGTCGACGCTGCCGTCAACGCTTCCCGCGAGCTTCCGCAATTCCTCCACGTCGCGTTCCAGGCGCTCGATTTCGCGCTGGCGCGCCTGCGCGGAGGTGAGCACTTTGGCCTTGGGCTCCTCGTCTTTTACGCTCATGCCGCCTCCGCTGAAATGGCGTCTTCTCCGCAGATTTGCCGCACTGCCGCCGCCAGTTCGGCGCAGACACGCACCCGTTGCTGGCACTGCACAATCAGGGCCACGCCATCCTCGGCCAGCACCTCGAAGACCACCGGGCTCGGTCCCGGAAATTCCGCCAGCGCCAGCTCGAGCCGGTGCATGCGTTCCTCGCTCAAATCGCCCATGGCAAGCCGTACGCGAAATTCCGGCGCGTTCGCGCGTTCCGCGATCGTCTCCAGCCTTCGTACTTCCTGCAACGAAAGCCGCGTGCCCGCCTCTTCCACTTGCACGCGGACTTTCATCAGCAGGGGCGTGCCCGTTTTCAGTACCTGCTCGAAGCGCTGGAAACTCTCCGGAAACGCCAGGAGTTCCTGCACTCCGGTCATATCCTGAATGGTGAAAATAGCCCATCGCGCGCCTTTTTTCGAGCGCATGGGACGGGTTCCGACGATGAGTGCCGCAATGGTCAGCTCCTTGCCGTTGCGCTGGCCTTCCACCTCCGCCAGCGAGACGGCGCCCATTTCGGCGAGCCGCGACGCGAATTTCTCGAGCGGGTGCCCGGAGACGTAGAACCCCAGCACGGCATACTCGCTGGCCAGCCGCTCTTCCTCGCTCCACTGCGGCGCATCCCGGAGCAAAAAGGGCTCGGGCGCCGGGGCGGCGGCAGCGCCAAAGAGTCCATGCTGGCCAATTTCGCGGGTGCGCAAAGCGCGCTGCTGCGCCGAGATCGCGTCGTCCACCGAAGCGAGCAAATGTTCGCGCGGCCCGAGCGAGTCCAGCGCGCCCGATTTGATCAGACTCTCGAAAACACGCTTGTTTAAGAAACGTGAATCGATGCGCTCGCAGAAATCGTAGAGCGTGCGAAACTCGCCCTGGTTCAGCCGCGATTCGCGAATGGCCTTGGCCGTGTTCTCGCCCACATTCTTGATCGCCGCCAGCCCAAAGCGAATCGATTCCCCGACCGGCGTGAAATACAGATCGCTTTCGTTTACATCCGGGGGCAGAATCGCGATGCTCATCCCGCGCGCTTCGTTGATGTATTTCACGGTCTTGTCGGTGTTTCCCGCTTCCGAGGTGAGCAGCGCGGCCATGAACTCCACCGGGTAATGCGTCTTCAGATAGGCCGTCTGATACGCCAGCAGCGCGTACGCGCACGAGTGCGATTTATTGAATCCGTAGCCCGCGAACTCCTCCATCAGATTGAAAATCTTTTCGGCCTTTTTCTCCGGAATCCTGTTCCCCGCGCACCCGGCCATGAATTTCGCGCGCTGCGCGGCCATCTCCTCCTTTTTCTTTTTGCCCATGGCGCGGCGCAAAATGTCCGCTTCGCCGAGCGAAAAACTCGCCAGCCGGTTCGCAATTTGCATGACCTGCTCTTGATACAGAATCACGCCGTAGGTCTCTTCCAGAATCTCCTTTAACTGCGGCAGTTCGTAGGTAACCTTTGTGGTTCCGTGCTTCCGTTTGATGAAATCGTCGATCATGCCGCCCTGGATGGGTCCCGGGCGGTAAAGCGCGTTGAGCGCCGTCAGGTCCTCGATGCGCGTCGGTTGATAGCGGCGCAAAATGTCGCGCATGCCGTGCGACTCGAATTGGAAAATCGCCGTTGTGTCGCCGCGAGCGAACAACTTGTACGTGTCGGCGTCGTCCAGTGTCAGGTTGTCCAGATCCAGCTTCACCCCGCGGTTCTGCTCGACCATGCGAACCGCGTCGTGCAACACCGTGAGCGTCGTGAGCCCGAGAAAATCCATCTTCAGCAAGCCGATGCGCTCGAGCGCATTCATGTCGTACTGCGTCGTGATTTCATCCCGGCTCGTCTTATATACCGGCACGACCTCCGTGAGCGGGCGCGGGGAAATGACCACTCCGGCGGCATGAGTCGAAGCATGGCGCGCGAGTCCTTCGAGCCGCAGCGCCACAGCCATCAAGTCCTTTAGCTTCTCATCCGAATGGATCGCGGACTTCAGTTGCGGTGCTTCCTCCAGCGCGTCCTTCAGCTCGATGCCGAGTGTTGCGGGCACCATTTTCGCCAGCCGGTCGACTTCGCCGTACGGAATGTCCATGGCCCGGCCCACGTCCTTTATCGCCGCCTTCGCCGCCATGGTCCCAAACGTAATGATTTGCGCCACGTTCTCCCTGCCGTACTTGTGGGTCACATACTCGATTAGCTCGCCGCGCCGCCTCATGCAGAAGTCAATATCAATATCCGGCATCGAGACGCGCTCCGGATTCAGAAAGCGCTCGAAGAGCAAATTGTATTGCAGCGGGTCCACATCCGTGATGCGCAGCGCGTAGCTCACCAGACTGCCCGCTGCTGAGCCGCGGCCAGGCCCCACCGGCACGCCCTGCGCCCGCGCGTAATGGATAAAATCCCAAACGATCAGGAAGTAGCCCTCGTAGCGCATCTTCTTGATCATTTCGATTTCGGAAGTGAGCCGCTGCTCATATTCCGCCAGCGGATGGCTCAGCATTCCTTGCTTCGCGAGCCGCTCCAGGTGCGGAACTCGCGCCGCGAATCCCTCGCGCACCACGCGCTCGAAGTAGGTGGCCGCGGTCTGCCCTTCCGGCACCTTGAATTCGGGGAATGGGTTGGCAATCCGCTCGATGCGCACATTGCAACGCGAGGCGATCTCCGCGGTGCGGCTCAGCGCATCCGGCAATTCGCCGAAGACACGCGCCATCTCTTCCGCCGATTTGAAGTAGAACTGGTCCGAGGCGAACCTCATGCGGTTCTCGTCGCTCATGGTCTTGCCGGTTTGAATGCACAGCAGCACTTCCTGCGCGTGCGCATCCTCGTGATGCAAGTAGTGGCAGTCGTTTGTCGCCACGAGCGGAATACCCGTTTCCTTCGAGAGCCGCACCAGATCGCGGTTCACCCCTTGCTCGATTTCCAGCCCTTGGTCCTGAATTTCCAGGAAAAAATTGCCTTTGCCGAAGATATCGCGCAGGCGGTAGGCATTCTCGCGCGCCTGATCCAGCTTCTGATCCACCACCGGCTCCGTCACCGGGCCGCGCAGACACGCGGAGAGCGCAATCAGACCTCGGCTGTGCTTCGCCAGCAGTTCATAATCAATGCGCGGCTTGTAATAGAAACCCTCCAGGAATCCTGCCGAGACCAGCTTGATCAGGTTTTGATAGCCTTCCGGCGTTTCGCTCAGCAGCACCAGGTGATTGCTGCCACGCCCGCCTGGCTCCATTTCGTTGCGGCCCGCGTTGCCATTCGGCGGTCCTCCTTTCTCGCCTCGGTCGTGCCGGCTGCCTTTCGCCACGTACACTTCGCAGCCGATAACCGGCTTTACGTCGCGCTTGGTCGCCTCATGAAAAAAATTCGCCGCCGCGAACAGATTGCCGTGATCGGTGATGGCCACCGCCGGCATTTTCTGCCGCGAGGCTTCGTCGAGCAGTTCCGTCGTTTCGCAGGCTCCATCCAGGAGGCTGTAATCGGTGTGTACGTGCAGATGGACGAACGGCGGCGCTTGGCTCGATTGACCCATGGAACTTGATTCTAAGACCGTCGCGCGAGAATTGCGACTTGCTTTCCGCAATTATCCACAGACCGGGCGGAGAAATTCACTTCCGCTTCTTGGATGCCTTCACAGGATGCGCCGCGGCCGCATGCGCGGCTTTCGCCTTAGCCGGCGCCGCCTTCGCAGGCGCCGTTTTCACCGCGGGCGCCGCAGCCGTCCCTTTCGCGGGCTTTTCCTTGCCCGCCTTCTCCGTTCGCGGCTTTTTCTCTTTTTCCTTCTTCTTCGGCTGCTCCTTGATTCCGGAGAGCTTGCGCAAGATCTTTTCGCGCTCCTCCGGCGTTTTTCCGCGCCCGGTCAGCTGCATGGCGAACATCTGTTCGACAATTTGATCGAATTTCTGCCCCCGGGGCATGCCCAGAGCTTCCAGCTCATTGGCAACGGCTGTTTGCGTGTGTCGCACGGGCCGCCATTTGTTGAGATAGGCGCGAATCTTCGAGAGCGCCGCTGAATTGCTCGATTCTGCCAGCAGGTAGGCAATCTGCTCGACGGGCATGCGCTCGAGAAAGCGATAGGCGTCGATGGGCGACGCCGTCTTCTTTCCGGTCAGTTCCTTCTGCGCAGTCAGTGCCTTGTCCTCGAATCCCTCCACCTCCGCAATTTCCGCCGGCCGGAATCCCGCCTTGGAGAGCACGCTGCCAAGCTCGCGGCCTTTCATCCTGCCAAGGATCGCTACAAGCATCGGAATGGCCAGACGCGGCCGCAATCCCGCCATCATCAGGTCGTCGCGCACCTTCACGAGCCGGTTGATCGCGTCGTAGTCCGGATGTTTTTTCGCCAGCAGCGGATTCACCGTCTCGAGCAGGTCGCGTTCTTCCCATGCTTTCAAGACGATTCCCGGGCGTTCTTCCTTCGCCAATGCGCGAAGCTCCGCCCCGGCGTCTTCCGGAGTGATTTGCTCCTTGAGCCCGCGCTCCAGTGCCAGATCGAACCATTCTTGCGTGCGGCTTTCGATTTTGAAGCCCATGCGCGCGGCAAAGCGCAACGCCCGAAGCAGGCGTACGGGTTGATTGGTGAAGCTGTGAATCGTCAGCGCCCGCACTTCGGCGCGCTCGATATCGGAGAGGCCGTTCGTGGGATCGAGCAGCAGTCCGCGCGATGCCGGATTCAGCGAAATGGCAATGGCATTGAGCGAGAAATCCCGCCGCCGCAGATCCTCCATGATCGTGGACCAGCGAATTTCCGGCTTGGTGCCGGGCCGCACGTAGTGGTCGTCCCGCGCGGCGGAAATGCTTCCTTCGCAATCGCCCGCGAAGAGGATTTCGATTTGCCGCAGCTTCTCATCCTCATCGAGAATCCTTGCCCCGCCCTTTTCGAGTTCCCTCGCGATCTTCGAGGGGTTTCCTTCGACGGTGAAATCCAGATCGCGCAGCGTGGCGCCGGTGATCAGATCGCGCACCGTCCCGCCGGTAAGGTAGACGTTGAAGCCCATCGCGGCGGAAAGCTCCTGCACGCGCATCATGGCCGCGCGCTGCTCCGGCGAAAGCCGGCTTTCCAGCAAAAACATATAGTCTGGCATTGCGCTCCTTCTGCTTCAGGACGCCCCGCCCTGCTCGCGCGGCGACCGCTCTTGAACCGATCTGTTGCCCGCCTTGCCTGGCCCCGGCGCTTCACGCTCGCTTCATGCGCGAGGATGATGCGCCTTATAAACCTGTTTTAGCCGGTCTTCCACCACGTGCGTGTAGATCTGCGTGGTGGAGATATCGGAATGCCCCAGCATGAGTTGCACGGAACGCAGGTCCGCGCCGCGCTCGAGCAGATGAGTGGCGAAACTGTGGCGGAGCATGTGGGGCGTCAGCGCCATGCGGAACCCGGCCCGCTTGCCGTGATCCGAAAGAATTTTCCAGACGCCCACGCGCGTCAGCGGCTGTCCCCGCCGGTTAACGAATAGCATCGGACTCGGCGCGTGCTTCTTCGCCAGCTTGGGGCGCGCATCGCGCAGGTAGCGCTCGACCACGGCGAGCGCCTTCTTCCCCACCGGCACAATACGCTCCTTATCGCCCTTGCCAATGCACCGAATGCAGCCGACTTTCGCGTCGAGGTCCGCCGTGCGCAGATGGATCAGCTCGGAAACGCGCAAGCCTGTCGAATACAGCACCTCGAGCATGGCTCGGTCGCGCAAGCCGAGAGGCGTTTTATCGTCCGGCTGTTTCAGCAGGCGATCCACGTCCTCCAAGCGCAAATAGCCGGGGAGCGACCTGCGGATTTTGGGCGACTCGAGATTCAAGGCCGGATCGTTCTCGATCACTTGCTGAATCTGGAGGAAGCGAAAGAAGTTGCGCAACGTGACCAGGTTGCGCGCCACGGATTTGCTCTCCAGGTTCTGCCGGTAAAGGCTCGAGAGAAATTCCATAAGCGCGTCGCGATCAATACTGTTCAATTCCAGCTTGCGCCTGCGCAGAAATCCTTCAAATTTGCTCAAATCGCGCCGGTATGCCGCGATGGTATTCGGCGAGAGGCCCTTTTCAATTCTCGCGTAATTCAAAAACGCCGTGACCGCAGCCGCTGCATCCATCACGCTTCCTGGTACCCTTCTCCGCCGGGCCGGCGGCGCAGCGCAATACCATAAATCTCTTCCAGTTCGTGACAATGGAAAATCCACGCCAGCCCCAGGTACAGAATCGTGGCGCCGCCAATCAGCGCCGCAAAGACGCTCAATTGCACCAGGAAGCGCGAGTAAATCGTGAACGCCGTGTAATGCCCGCCGAACCAGCAAGCCACGCCCATGATTCCCGCGCAGATCAGGATCTTCCAGAACGATTGGAGAATCTCGATGGTACCCATCCTTCCGAACCGGATGCGGAAGATTGCGAAGAGCGCGAAGAAATCGAAGTAGCAGGAGATCGCCGTGGCCAGCGCCGGACCGCCGTTTTGTACGCGCGCAAACAGAGCAGTCTTGAGAAAAACGATATTCAGGACGATGTTGATGACCATCGAAATGGATGCGACGACCACCGGCGTTTTGGTGTCCTTCGCGGAGTAGAAGGCCGGAACCACAAGCTTTACCGAAGCCAGCGCCGGCAATCCGAATGCGTAATACAGCAGCGCTCGTGCAGTCAGCTTCGTCGATTCGGCATCGAAATGTCCGTGCTGGAAGAGGACGCGGATGATCGGCTCACGCAAAATCATTAAACCGAGCGCGGCGGGTATGGTGATAAACGCGACGATGCGCACGGAGAAGGTCAGCGTCCTCTTCAGGCCCTCGAAATCGCTCGCCGCCGCCTGATGCGACATCATGGGCAGAATGGCCGTGGCCACCGCGATAGCATAGCCGCCGAGCACCAGTTCCATGACGCGATCGGAAAGATAGAGCGCCGCCAAACTCCCGCTGGGCATTCGCGCGGCCGTCGAAAAATAGGTATCCACAAAAAGGTTAATCTGGCCGATCCCGATTCCGAAAAACCGCGGCACAATCAGCCGCC
>DASRCZ010000049.1:0-17590 GCA_035652855.1 Candidatus Acidiferrum sp. | reverse complement strand
GATTCAGGGCACCTTCAGCAACGGCCAAACCGCCGCGCTGGGACAGATCGCCATCGCATCGTTCCAGAACAACCAGGGGCTCGTGCGCAACGGTTCGAACGAATTTCTCGCCAGCCTCTCCTCCGGCCAGGCGAACATCGGCGCTCCGGGAACGGGCGGCCGCGGCACGCTGAGCGGCGGCGCTCTGGAGCAATCGAACGTGGACATTGCCACGCAGTTCGCTCAACTAATCCTTGAGGAGCGCGGATATCAGGCGAACGCTAAGGCGGTGACGACGTTCGACGAAGTGACGCAGACAGCGATCAACTTGAAGCAGTAGTGGGAGAGCCGAGCCGGGTTCGCAGGGCGCGGCTACTTGAGAGATTTCTAATGAGCGGGCTCCGAGTTTTGGCGTGCGTTCCTTTCTGGTACGCAGCGATGCCTTGGCCTGCATTTCGAGCCTGATGTAAAGCAGTCATTTCCAATTGTTTGCGAGTGAGGAGCTTCCGGCGGCACGGCTTGGCGATTGCCGGATTCGGCGATTGGATTGCAGTTCTGTTGTCATGGCCCGCGACACAGGAACGAACTCCGCGCTCGGAACGGCGCCTCGGAAATCTTCGGTCGGTCTGCTGCTAGCGGTGGCGCTGATGGCGCTCATTGGTGGAGCGGGCGCGGCGTGGGTTCTGTTGCCGCGGGGGCACGCGGACTCGGCAAGCGCTGCCGAAAAGGGCTTGGCGCCGAAGTATGTGGTTCACCTGGAAGGGTTCACGGTGAACCTCGCGGATCCCGAGGAGACGCACTTTCTCCGCGTGACGATGGATCTCGGAATCGACCGGCTTCCGGAAAACGCCGACCGTGAGAAGGCCTCTGCCTCGCTGCCCGCCGGCCGTATCCGCGATGCGATCCTTTCCATTCTGACCACCTGCAAAGCGGATGAGCTGCTGACGCCCGAAGGGAAATCGGAGCTTAAGAGACGCCTGGTGGAGGCAGTCAACCGCGCGGTGCCGGAGATTGGCGTGCGCGAGGTGTATTTCACGGAATTCCTGGTGCAGCGCTGAATATGGCCTCCGCCCCTCCCATATCGAAAGCAATCCCGCGGCCTATTTCCGAGGAGGTCTGGACGGAAGCCGGGTGGCTGCCGTGCCGGTTAAGCGTTGATATTCCGGTGAGCCGGTTCACGGTGAGAGACCTGTTGGGACTCGAGCGCGGCTCGGTTCTGGAAACAACAAAACCGAACGGATCGGACGTTCCGGTCATTGTGAACCGGCGGCTGATCGGCTGGGCAGAATTTGAGGTTTTTGGGCGGCGGCTGGCCATTCGCATTACGGAAATCGCGTAGGAGCGCTCGATGGCTTGGCGAACTCAACATTGCGGGGCGCGCCCATGGCAGACGCAGAAGAGCGAGACGGGGGGCGGCTCGTGGCTGGCGCAGATCCTCGGCACGACGCGCAGGCTGTTTGGCGGCGTGACGATTCGCCGGCGCGAGCGTTTGCTCAGGCTGCGTGAATCGCTCGCACTCGGCGACCGCAGGCTTCTCGCGCTGGTGGAGTGTGAAGGGCAGCGCCTTCTGATCGGGGTTACGAATCATTCCGTGAGCTTGCTACACCGCTGGCACCGGGATGAAACACTTCGGGACCGTGCCTTTGACGGCGTGGCGGGAGAACCCAATTGATGCCGCGGCTCGTACGCCATCGCGCGGCTTTAGCGGCGATTCTCGGCGCGCCGGCCACGCTGCTTTTTTCCGGCCAGGCCCTCGCGGCGCCGCAGAGCCCGGTCATCCAGCTTCCCGGGCTCTCGATCAAAGGCGACTCGACCTCCATCACCATCATTCTTCTTCTGACGCTGCTGACGCTTCTGCCGGCGATCCTTCTTTCGGTGACGCCGTTCGTGCGCATCCTGGTGATTTTTCATTTCCTGCGGCAGGCGCTTGGCACGCAAACGGCGCCGAGCAATCAGACTCTGGCGGGCCTGGCGTTATTTCTGACGTATTTCATCATGCAGCCGGTGGGACAGGCGGTGAACCAGCAAGCGATCGTGCCATTCGAAAAAGGCCGTGTCACTTCGCTCGAGGCTTTGGATTTGGGCGCGGCTCCGTTGAAGCAGTTCATGCTGGGCTATACGCGCGAGAAGGACCTGGCTTTGTTTGTCGAGCTGGGCAGAGAGCCGCGTCCGAAATCTCCCGCCGATCTCCCGATGCGCATTGTGATTCCCGCGTACATCATTTCCGAGCTGAAAACCGGCTTCCAGATCGGCGCGGTTCTCTTTCTGCCATTTCTTGTGATCGACCTGGTGACCGCATCGGTCACGACTTCCGTCGGAATGCTGCAATTGCCGCCGGTAGTGATTTCCACGCCGCTCAAGATTCTGCTCTTCGTTGTCGCTGACGGCTGGAATCTGGTCGTCGGGTCCATGCTGAAGAGTTTCCATTATTAAGGACACGCGATGAGCGCCGAAGAAGTGGTGGAACTTTCGCGCCGGACAATCGAGGCCGCATTTTGGGTCGCCGCTCCGATTCTGATCGCGGCGGTTGTCGTGGGCCTGGTCATCAACATCGGCCAGGTGATGACGTCCATTCAGGACCCGACGGTCTCGACGGTGCCCCGGCTCGCCGCTGTCGGCGCCATTCTGTTTTTTCTGACGCCGTGGATGCTGCATCACCTGGTGACGTTCACGGTCACGCTGCTCGCCGACTTTCGCGTTTACACGCAGTGAGGGGAGAGGCCCGAAGGCAAATGCCGCCGCATCTGGAAAAAATCCTCTATCACGCCGTGCCCATCGCGCTGCGCGCCGGAGGATTGTTTTCGTTCGCGCCGTTTTTCGGCAGCCTTTCGATTCCGGTGCGCGTAAGAGCGGTCCTGCTGGTGGCGATCACAGCGGTCCTGTATCCGGTCTGTCCGGTGCCTAGTCTCGACCTTTCTCTCTGGAACTGGACGCGCATCGCTTTGGCGGAAACGGCGCTGGGCCTGGGGCTGGGACTTTGCCTGCAATTCGCATTTGAAGCGGCGCAACTTGCCGGAGCGCTCGCCGGATTCCAATTCTCCTTCTCTCTGGTCAACATCATCGACCCGCAGACGAACGTGGACACACCAGTCCTCGCCAATTTCTATCAACTAGTGGCCTTGCTGCTTTTCGTGCAAATGGATGTCCATCACTGGCTTCTGCGGGGGCTGGCGAAAAGTTTCGTCTACGTGCCTATCGGCAGCGTGGTGATGCAGGCGGCCACGATGAAGGAGCTTTTTCGCGACGCAACGGGCATGTGGCTGGCCGGCGTGCAAATTGCGGCGCCGGTGCTGCTGGCAACGATGCTGCTTGATCTCACCATCGGGTTCGTGAGCAAGGCCGCTCCACAGATGCCGGCGATTTTTCTGAGCATCCCGCTGAAGAGCATGCTCGGCTATGCCGTCCTGGCCATTGGAGCGGGGTTGTGGCCGGGCGTGTTTGAAAAGCAGTTTGGCGCGGCGCTCGGTTGGAGCGAGCGCGTGCTGCATTTAGCACACTGAGATTGGAGCCATGGCGGAGAATCGCACAGAACAAGCAACGCCGAGGCGGCGGCAGCAGGCGCGAGAGAAGGGGCAAATCCTTCGCAGCCGCGATCTGGTGCCGGCGTTCACGCTGCTGGCCGTTGTACTGCTCTTCACCTGGCATCCGGAAATGTGGATCAGCCGGTGGCATAGCTACTTTTCTCACACGCTCGCGGCGGGAGCGCTGAGCGATTGGAACGATCAACTGCCGGTGGTCACATGGACGGCGCTGACGGTCGCGCAATGGGCCGGACCCATCCTTGCCGTGGCGTTCTGCGCGGCCGTGTTCAGCACGGTGGCGCAGGGCGGAGTAAGCATCGCCACCGAGGCGCTTTCGCCGAATTGGAGCCGGCTGAATCCCGCCAGCAACTTCCAGCAGCTATTTTCGTTCGCGGGTTTGAGCCGCACGCTGCGGTCGCTGTTGCCGTCCTCGGTGATTCTCGTTCTTGCTCTGCGGCTGGTCTGGAACAGCGCTCCGCTGACGCTGCATTCGGCGCGCCTGCATGCCCGGGGCACGCTGGCGCTGATGGGGCAGCTTTGTTTCTCGATCGCGTGGCAAGCGGGTCTGGTTCTGTTCGCGTGGTCCGGGGTGGACTACCTCTTGCAGCGCCAGACATTCGAGAAGTCGTTGCGGATGACGAAGCAGGAAGTGCGGCAGGAGAGCAAAGACACGGAAGGCAACCCGCAGGTCAAGGGCCGCATGCGCCGCTTGCGCCGGGAACTACTGCGGCGCTCCTTGCAAAGGGACGTTCAGAAAGCCACAGCCGTGATCACGAACCCGACGCACTACGCCGTTGCCATCGAATATCGTCCGGCCACGATGGCTGCGCCGGTTGTCGTCGCCAAGGGCCGAAATCTTCTGGCGCAAAAAATAAAGGAGCTGGCGCGCTGGCATGAAGTCCCCATTGTGGAAAATCCGCCGCTCGCGCAGGCACTTTACAAAGCGACGGACGTTGGACAAATGATTCCGCCAAAGCTGTACGCCGCTGTCGCCGAGATCCTCGCGTTCATCTATCGCGCGCAAATGCGCATGAAAACCGCGCCAAACAGCGCGCAGGCCGCGCATCGGGGAGCGCTCTGAGAAATGGCAGCCGAGCTCCAGGTCCAGAAGCCCGTATCTAGCGCCGAGTGGGTCGTTCCGGTCGCCACGGTCGCCACGATTTTCGTCATGCTGGTGCCGGTGCCGGCCATCGTGCTCGACATTTTTCTCGCCCTCAGCATTACTCTTGGGGTCGTCGTTCTCCTTTCCGCGCTTTACATCCTTAAGCCGGTGCAATTTTCCGTCTTTCCGACGCTGCTGCTGTTTCTCACGCTCTTTCGCATTTCGCTCAATATCGCCAGCAGCCGGCGGATTCTTCTCCATGGAAATGAAGGCGCTTCGGCGGCGGGCCATGTCATCGAGGCCTTCGGACAATTCGTTGTTGGCGGCAACTACGTGGTGGGCTTCGTCATTTTTCTCGCGCTGATCGCCATCCAGTATCTGGTCATCAATCACGGCGCGGTGCGAACCGCCGAAGTCGCGGCGCGTTTCACTCTGGATGCCCTGCCGGGCAAGCAGATGGCTGTGGACGCCGAGATGAACGCGGGTCTCATCGACGAAACACAAGCCCGCGCGCGCCGGGAACAAATCGCCAAGGAAGCGGAGTTTTACGGGGCGATGGACGGCGCCGCCCGCTTCAGCCAGCGCGATGCACTGGCGACGATTCTGATTACCGCCATAAACATCGTTGCCGGCTTCCTGATTGGCGTTTTTCAACTCAACATTCCGCTTGCGCAAGCGGCAAAAACCTACACCGTTCTGACCGTCGGCGACGGCCTGGTGACGCTGATTCCTTCCCTATTGGTTTCGGTGGCCGGGGGCATCGTGGTCACGCGCACGTCCAGCGGCGAAACCGTGGGAGTCGACTTCGCGCGGCAGCTCTTCACCCGCAAAGTGCCGCTGCGCATCGCAGCCGGCGTGATGTTTTTGCTGGCGCTGATTCCGGGACTGCCGAAATTTTCGTTTTTTCTCATTGCCGCGATCACGGCGTACCTGGCTTCCCGCGCTCCGCAGCGCGGCGCGGGGGAAATCAAAGCCGCCGAAGTCGTTACCGACAAAAAGAAACCCGATCCGCAGCAGCAGATCGAAGGGTTGCTCAAGCTGGATGAAATCAGTCTCGAGGTTGGGTACGGCCTCGTCGCGCTCGTGGACCAGGCGCAAGGCGGGCAACTGCTCCAGCGCATTCGCGCGCTTCGGCGTCACCTTGCGCTCCAGCTCGGCTTCCTGGTTCCCTCGGTGCACATCACAGATAACCTCAAGCTGCGTCCGCGCGAATACGTCGTTCTGATCCGCGGAGTCGAGCTGGCGCGCTGGGAAATGCAGCCGGATCGCATGCTCGCCATCAGCTCGGAGCCCTCCGCGCCGGCCATCGAAGGCATTGCCACCAAGGAACCCGCTTTCGGCGCGTCCGCGATGTGGATTGTTCCCGGCCTGCAGGAGCAAGCGCTTGCGAGCGGTTACGCGGTCGTCGACCAGACCTCCGTGCTCGCCACGCATCTCGCCGAGATCGTTCGGCAGTATGCGCATGAACTGCTTACGCGGCAGGAGACCAAGCGGCTGCTGGACGCGCTGGCGGAATCGCAACCGAAACTCGTCGAGGAACTGGTTCCGCGCCTGCTCACACTCGGCGAAGTGCAGAAAGTCCTTCAGCAGCTTTTGCGCGAGCAAGTCTCGATCCGCGACCTCACGACCATCCTGGAAGCGCTGCTCGATACCGCTCCCGTGAACAAGAGCCAGGTGGCTTTGGTCGAAGCGGCGCGCCAGGCGCTCGGGCGGTCCCTCGTTCAGCCGCTCTTGAGCGACGACCGCAAGCTCAAGGTTCTTACGCTCGATCCAGGCATCGAATCCGAATTTCAGCGGCAACTGGAGCCGCAAGCGGCGGGGGAGCGGCCGCCGGGCACGGCCATCGTGCCGCTCCGCCACATTCTCGAGAGCCTGCAAAAGCTTGTCGGTGATCGCGTCGCGCTCAGCTCGACGGTCCTGCTCTGCAACAGTCCCGTGCGATTCCATTTGCGCCGCCTGCTCGAACCGTTCCTGCCGCGAATCGTCATTCTTTCGCCCGCCGAAATTCCGCCCACGATCACGGTGCAGTCGCTGGGAGTGGTGCGATGAGATGCGAGCGGCGGGCCTCCTCGCGGAGTGATGCCGTATGAACTCTCAGCCTAGGTCCGATACGATCGCCCCGCTGGATCCGGCCGAGAGACAGCGTCTGCTGACCGACAATCTCCCCGAGGTCCGCTATATCGCCCGGCGGATTCACGACCGCTTGCCCTCCCACGTGCCGTTCGACGATCTTGTGCACGCGGGGATTCTCGGCTTGATCGATGCCGTGGACAAATTCGACCCCGCCAAAAATGTTCAGCTCAAGTCCTATGCACGCTTTCGGATTCGCGGGGCCATCCTCGACAGCCTTCGCCAAATGGACTGGAGCCCGCGCAATCTGCGCCGCCAGGCGCGCCGCATCGAGGACGCCAACCGTGACCTTTCTTCCGAACTGGGGCGCGCTCCCACCGAACCGGAAATCGCCGAGCGTCTGGGTATCCCCCTGCAGGAATTTCACCAATTGCTCGGCGATTTGCGCGGACTGGACCTCGGCAGCCTTCAGGGGCCGGCGGAGGACGGGGCCGGAGAAGACACACAAACCGCGATAGCCACGCGGCCAGACGAGGATCCTTTCCATCTGGCCTTTCGGTCCGAGGTTCGCGCGCTTCTTGCGCGAGCCATTGAATCCCTTGACGACAAGGAGCGCCAGGTGCTCGGCCTCTACTACCTCGAGGAGCTCACCATGAAGGAAGTGGGCATCATTCTGGGCATCGGCGAATCGCGCGTCTCGCAGATTCACACCGCCGCGCTGATACGCCTGCGATCCCAACTGCAAGACCCCCTGCGCTCGAATCCGGCGCACGCAAGGTCGACCGGCTCGAGTGGAGATTCCGCATGAACCAACTCTCGACGATCCTGGGATGCAAAGGAGCGGCGCGCGAATTTTCTTCCGGAGGCTCCTGGTGGCCATCTCCGGCTGAAAGTCCGCCGCGCCGCGCGCCAGGTTCGCATCGTTTGCCGAAAGGAGAAGGAAATCCTCAATGACCGAATCCTCGAGCTTACGGGCATTCTTCGCTGTGTGGAAGGAAAGCTGCGCCGCCGTTCTCTCGCGACTTGGCGTTGCTGAAGCGTTCGCGATCCTAAGCCCTTCCGCCGGCGCTCCTGGTTCGGATGCCGTGCCAGGCTATTTTCTTCTCCAAGGAGGCTTGCGGGGCCAATTGCTCTGCTCCGCCGCGCCGGCCGATGCCGTCCGCCTCGCTCAGCAATTCAGGTCCGAGCCGATCGATGCCTCCCGTGAGATCACCGATTCGCATCGCAGCGCCTTCGCCGAATTTCTCCGGCAGGTAGCAGACACGGCGGCCTCGATCTGGAAGCTGCGCTGCGGGAGCGAAATTCAGCTCAAGTTCGAGGCGCAGCCGGCCGGTCCCTTTCTCGCGGCAAGCGCGACGGAGATCAAGCTTTCCGGCGGAGCACTCGGCGAGAACGTGCTGCACCTTCAAACGGATCAGCAGCTCTGCGACTCGCTGGAAGCCGCCATGCCGGAAGCCGTGCCTGGCTCCGCGCCCTCGGCTTCAGGAGACGCGGCTTCCCCGGCCAGTCCCTCCGCGGTATCTGAACCTGTTCTGCGGCTTGCCACGCAAGCCTCCGCACTGCCGCAGAACCTTGACCTGCTGCTGGACGTCGAACTCGAGGCCACCATTCGCTTTGGGGCGAGAGAAATGCTCCTGCGCGACATCTTCAGCCTCATGCCTGGCGCCGTGGTCGAGCTGGATCAGGTCGTCAACGAACCCGTTGAGCTCCTCGTTGCCGGGCGTCTGATTGCCCGGGGAGAAGTCGTCGTGGTGGACGGCAATTTTGGATTGCGCGTTTCCGAGGTGGCTACACCATCGCAGCGCGCCGAGGTGTTACGTCTCTGATGGAGATCGCGGGATGAGCAGCGCCAGTTGGATGGTTAGGTCCAAAGCGGAAGAAAACAATACGCGCTGGATGACGCCTCGAGCGCGCTGGCGGGAACGCCTGGTCCTGCGTTGCGCCGGGGAATCCTGCCCGCGCCGCAACCGTTTCTGGCCCGGCTGGGTTCGCGCGTCGCTGGCTCTCGAGTTCGAATCACGCCGGTATTGCAGCGCGGCATGCCTCCAGCCGGCGCTTGTTCGCCGCTTGCACGCGCTGCTTACGGTGTCCGTCGCCGATAAACCGCGGAGTTACCGCATTCCGCTGGGCCTGCTCCTCGTCCGAAACGGTGTGCTGCCTCAGGACCGCCTCCGTGAGGCGCTTCGCCTGCAGCGTGAAAGTGGCCGGGGCCGGCTGGGCGACTGGCTGCGCCAAGCGGGCGACGTCACGGACCAACAACTGACAGCCGCTCTTGCGCAGCAATGGGGCTGCCCCGTTTACCCGCTCGAGCGCCAGCCGCCGGCGCCGGCGCAATCCAGCATTCTGCCGCTGCAGCTCCTCGAATCGGCTCGCGCCTTCCCCGCACATGCAAACACCGCGAATGGCACTCTGCATCTGGCCTTTGCCGACCGTCTAGATCACACTACGCTCTACGCTGTCGAGCAAATGCTGGGCTGCCGGGTTGTCGCCTGTGTCGCATCGGAGCCGGCCATCGACCGCGAACTTGCGCGAATCCGCCGCCACTACGCCGGCGGAGAACCCTGCTTCGATACCGTCCGCGATCCCGTTGAAATGGCGCGCATTGTTGGCAGCTATTCCGACGCGCTGAGCGCCGGGAAAATTGCGATTGCGCGCGTCACGAGTCACATCTGGGTGCGATTCCATTGCCGGCGCGTGACTCGCGATCTGCTGTTTCGCACGGCGCCGGCTTCGCCCGCGCCAGCAGAGCCCCATTTTCGAGCTAAAGCTTTTCCTGCCTCCGCCGATACACGAAAGGATGGCGTCCCGGACGCCAATCACACGTTATGACCCATCCCCTGCGCACGATGAATCCGCCAGCTCCGCGCTCATCTTCTCCCTTCGCCGAAGAAGCTCTCGAGCGGCGGAAAAAGCGGCTCATGGCCATTCTCAGCCAAGGCCTCCCTACTCTGCCGCACTATGTTCTCGACCTGACCGCTCTGCTCAACAAGCAGGCGGTGGATTTGAAAAAAGTGGGCAATGTCATCCGTACCGATCCGAGCCTGAGCGCGCAGGTGCTGCGTCTCTGCAACTCCGCGTTGTTCGGATTGCGGCGCCGCGTCCTCAGCATCGAGCAAGCCGCCATTCTTTTGGGCACGGAGCGGCTCCGCACGCTCGTCCTTACGTGTTCGGTGATGCAGTTCGCCGGCAAGTATCTTCCCAAAGACCAACTCATGGGTTTCTGGCAGCACAGTTTTCTTTCCGCGCTCCTCAGCGAACGCATTGCCCGCCAGGTGGACTACTTCGAGAAAGAACAAGCCTATCTCGGAGGTTTGCTCCATGACATCGGGCAGCTCCCGATGTGGATGCTTGTCGCCGAAGAGGCTGCCAAAGGGCGCGAAGGGCCTCGAGCGGGCTGGGTGGACAATCCGGAACTCGAGCGCGACTACTTCGGCATGGACCATTGCAAGACCGGACGCCACATGGCCGTTGCCTGGAACTTCATGCCCTCGTTCATCGACGTTTTCGAGAGCCATCACGCTCCCGAGAGGGCGCAACACGATCCTTACCTGGTCGGCATCGTCGCCGCCGCGGACCAGTTCCTGCAGACGCAAGAAGAATTGGTTACCTCCGCCTCGGAGGAATCCGCCGCTACGGCTGACCCTGCGTCCGGTCCTCACGCTGTCGCCGACCAGCATCCGCCGGCCGATCCGCCCTTTCTGCAAAAGTGTCTTCCGCTTCTCGCCGAAGCCGACCGCGCCTCGATCATGGAAATGCTTCAAACCGAGTACATTCATCTCTTGCCTCTCGTGCAACTCGGTCTTGCCGCGGCGACTGGCGGTGGCTCTCCCGACGCAAAATAAGTGTGCCAGTCCGGCAGCGCAAGCCGCCGATGGAAGCGTTCTTGCGCCGTCCTGAGGACCGGGCAAACTCCCGGCTTGGCGCGCATTTCCGTTGCGTGCTGCCGTGGCCGCGCCTCGGCCCAGCCCGGCAAACTTTGCCTCCCGCCGTTTTCTCTCCGGCAAATTCCGCCGGCTTATCGCCAGCGCGCGGCCTCCAACTGCAATCTTTGCAACGGCTGTCGCACTGGTTACAGACGTCTGATTTGGCCACTCATATGCTGCGTCTTCAGCGGAGGTGCTCGTGGACAGCGGTTTTTATTCGAGCTTTGCGGGCTTCGCCGCGCGCCTGGATGCGCTCGACGTTGTGGCCAACAATCTCGCCAACGTAAGCACGGCGGGGTTCAAGGCGCAGCGCGAGTTTTATCGTTCGTTTGCCGCCTGGCTTCAGCCGTCGCTCACAACGCCGATCAATCAAGCGGTGAACCAGTACGGAGTGCTCGGCGGCTCGCGTCTCGATCTTTCCCAGGGCACGGTCACACCCACCGGGAGCGACACCGATTTCGCCCTCGAAGGGGCCGGCTTCTTCGCCGTGCAAACGAAAAACGGCCTGCGCTACACGCGTGACGGCAACTTTCATCTGGATAGCAACCGTAATCTCATCACCCAGCAAGGCGACAAGGTTCTGAGCCAGCAGCCCGGCGGCCGCATCCAGGCGATCCAGATTCCCTCCGGGCAGATCAGTGTCAGCGCGGATGGTTCGCTCTCGGTTGATGGCGCATTGGTCGCGAAGCTGCGTATCGAGGACTTTCCCGCTGGCACGCCCCTGGCGCAGGAAGGCAACTCATACTTCATCGCTCCACCCAACTCCGGCAAACCCGCAGCCAATATCACTGTGCGCCAGGGCGCGCTCGAATCTTCCAACAGCGACCCTGTCCGCACGACGGTCGCTCTGATCGATCTCCAGCGCACGGCCCAAATGATGGAGCGAGCGCTTTCCATCTTTAACAACGATTTCAATAAGACCGCGGCGCAGGATATCGCTCGCGTGTAAATTCCAGGAGGAGACTGAAAATGGACCGCGCTATGTACACCGCCGCCAGCGGTATGGAAACGCAGCAAACCAATCTCGACAACATCGCCAACAATCTGGCAAACGCCAACACCTCCGGCTTTCGCCGGCGCCGCGTTCAGTTTCAGGACCTCATTTACCAGAGCATCGTTGCGCCCGGCGCGGCCGCAACCCAGCAAACCACGTATCCAACTGGCCTCCAGATCGGACTCGGCGCGCGCTCGGCCGCAACCGAAATTATCGGGCAACAGGGCGATTTGAATCAGACCGGCAATCCGCTCGATCTCGCCATTCAAGGCCAGGGATTCTTCCAGATCCAGTTGCCCAGCGGCGAGATCGCCTACACGCGTTCCGGCGAATTTCATCTGGATCAGACCGGCATCATCGTTGACGCGCAGGGCAACCAGCTTCAACCGGCCATTACCATTCCTCCGAGCGCCACCAACATCACCATCGGTTCGGACGGCACCGTGAGCGTTCAACTTCCCGGCCAGCAGCAAGCGCAACAGGTTGGCTCGCTTCAGCTCGCCACCTTCGCCAATCCCGGCGGACTCAGCAGCGCCGGGAACAACTACTTCCTCGAGACCACCGCCTCCGGCAATCCCATCGTAGGCGTACCCGGCGGCGCGGAGGGTCTCGGCACGCTGCAGCAGGGCTTCCTTGAAAATTCCAATGTGGATGTGGTCGGCGAATTCATCCAGATGATCCTGGCGCAACGCTCCTACGAAGCCAATTCCCGCGTGGTCCACGCCGCGGATCAGATGTTCCAGACCATCAACGGCCTCACGACCTGATCCGGAATGGCTGACAGGAACCATGACCGCCGAGACTGAACTTCACGGCACCGCGGAAATGAGGAGATCCTCGCTCGGAGCTGCCCGGCACTGCTCCGCGCCAGGCTCGTCCGTTGCCGGCAATCGTCTCTCGACACCCTCTCTGAACTCCGGTCGCTGCTCCTCTGCTTACTGCTCCTTTTTTGTCTGCGTGCTCTCTCTGGTCATATTCCTGCCTTTCGTTTCGCCCGCGGCTCGGGGCGGCTCTCGCTTTCTCACCCGCGCTGACGTGCTGCGCGCCATTCGCGTCTCTCTCCAGAACAACCCCCGCCTCGACTCGTCCTCGATTGACTTTTCCACGCTCGAAATGTCCGCGCAAATCGCGGTTCCGTCCGCTGACCCGCAACTCGAAGTCACCGCAATCAGCTATGACCGAGCCCTGCGCCGCGTGCGCTTTCGCCTGTGGCCCAGAGCCGTTCCATCCGCCGTTCCCTTCTTCGCCACTGCGCGCCTGGCCGATTCTGGAGTGCCTCCGCGCGCCGGTGCGCCGTCGCGGGGCAGCGTCGCCAAGTCCCTGAATCCGCAAAGCGCAGGTCCCGTTTTCATCCAAGCCGGGCGCCCTGCTCATCTTCATCTTCACTCCCGCGACGCGGAGATCCTGCTCCTGGTGAAGCCGCTTCAGCGCGGCCATCTCGGCGATACCGTTCGCGTTCACATCCCAGCCACTGGCGCCACGCTGCAAGCTCGCGTTGTCGCCCCCGGATACCTCGATGCCTCGTTCTAAGTTCTCTCGCCGTATTTTTGCAGCATGTCTTGGCTGGCTTTTTTTCACGACCGCCATTTTCGCTGCTCGTGACAAAAAGCCAAAGTCCTACGAACCTTCCGCCTCGCTCGAGGCTTATCTTCAACGCGTCCGGTCGATGAATCTCCCCGCGCCGTCAAGCACCGGCAGCCTGTGGGTTCCCTCTTCGCCTATCGCTGTTCTTGCAGCCGACTACAAAGCGCGCAATCCCGGCGACCTCGTCATCATCCATCTGGTGGACAATTTCTCGGCCGCGACCGCCGGCGAAAACAATCAGTCGCGAAAATTCTCCACCAACTCCGCCGTCACCGGCCTGCTCGGCCAGATTGGCGCGCGCAACCGCCTGCAGAATCTCTTCAATGCCAATTCCGCCACCAGCCTTGACGGCAAAGGCCAATCCACCATGAGCTCGAACGTGTCGCTCAACCTTGCCGCTCAAGTCCTCGAAACTCTTCCCAATGGCGTCCTGGTCATCCAAGCCGCGCGCGACATCACCGTTGGCAATGACCGCCAGACCGTTTTCCTCCGCGGTCTCGTCCGGCCAGGCGATCTCGCTCCCGACAATTCCGTCGCCTCGACCGCCATCTCCCAGCTCGAAGTCGAAATCAAAGGCAAGGGCGCCGTCGCCGATGTCACGCGCCAGCCCAATTTCGTCGTGCGCCTTCTACTGAAACTTTTCTCGTTCTAAGGACGCCTCCAATGCTGATTCGCACCCTTCGTACTCTCAGCGCTCTGACTGGTGGTTCCGCTCTCTTCGGCTGCGTGGCTGCCATGCTCGCCACGGCGCTCATCTGCCCTTCTGCTTTCCCCGATGAACAACCCGCTGCTCCTTCGCCCCACATCGCCCGCCTCAAAGACATCACCACCATTGAAGGCATCCGCGACAACATGCTTATTGGCTACGGCCTCGTCGTCGGCCTCAACGGGACCGGCGACAAACAACAAACCTTCTTCAGCGTCCAAACGCTCGCCAACATGCTGCAGCGCATGGGCGTCAACGTGTCGAGCCAAGTCCTCACGATTCAGGTCCGCAACATTGCCGCCGTCTTTGTCACGGCCAATTTGCCGCCTTTCGCTCGTCCCGGCACGAAGCTCGATGTGACGGTCTCCTCGATCGGTGATGCCAAGAGCCTCGCCGGCGGAACTCTGCTCATCACCCCGCTGCGCGCGCCGGACAATCAGGTTTATGCCGTCGCCCAAGGCTCTCTGGTTATCGGAGGCTATAGCGCCGGCTCAGCCGCCAACGCCAAGGTCGTCAATCAGCCGAATGTCGGGCGCATTCCCCTGGGCGCTCTGGTCGAGCGCGACGCTTCTGTCGACCTTGCCAGGATGAACTCGCTCTCCCTCCTCCTTCGCGATGCCGATTTCGATACCGCCCGGGAAGTTGCCACAGCGATCAACCGGGAGCTTGGCGGCGCGGCTGCGCGCGTCGTGGACAGTCGCCGGATCGAAATCCCCGACGTCAAGTCCGTTGCGTCCGACGTGCCAACTCTCATGGCGCGCATCGACGATCTCACCATCCACACCAAGCCCGCCGCTCGCGTGGTCGTCAATGAGCGCACCGGCACGGTCGTGATGGGTGGCAACGTCACCATCAGCGCGTGCTCGATCCTGCACGGCAATCTCTCGATTCAGGTCACGACCCAGTTCCAGGTCTCTCAGCCGCCACCTTTCTCCAAATCCGGCCAGACGACAATCGTTCCGGAAACGCAAGTGCAGGCTCAGGAAAATCCGCTCCAGGTTGTTCAGCTAAAAGAAGGCGCCACCGTCGAAGAACTCATTCGAGGATTGCAAACCATAGGTGCCACCGCCCGCGATGTTGTCGCCATCCTCCAAGCCATTAAAGCCGCCGGCGCTCTTAACGCCGAGCTCGAGGTCCTCTGATGACTTCCAGTAGCACGGGCACCCTTGCCGCCGCAGCCTGGGCACAGCCCATTCTGCTGCAGAACCTATCAGCCGCCTCACTGACTTCGCGCCAGACTCAGAAGGCGGACTCGCCGGGTACGCCGCCGCGTGTGCAAAAACTCCGCCACGCCACCGCCGAATTTGAATCGCTCCTCATCACCAATCTCTGGAAATCCATGAAATCCACGATCGGCTCGGCGGAGGACGGTGACGATGACTCGAGCGACCCCGCGCACGACACTCTCGATGACTGGGGTATCCGGGCCATGTCCCAGGCGGTCGCCAACGCCGGAGGCCTCGGTCTCGGGCGCATCCTCTTTCATCACCTCGCGCCCCTCATCTCCGCTCCCGAACGCTCCGCCTCGGGGTCCGAGGCAGCCTAGATGGAGAGCCCGCTGTGCACCGCGGTACCGAGGTGCTGCCTGCGGCATCGTTCCCAAAACGGGAATCCGGCCCACACCGGCAAGTCTCCATAAAGCTTCCCCTTTCTCTGCCGATATCTCTCTCGTCAGTGGGATGCGTGCTTCCCCCTGATTAAAGTTTTCCGAGAATCGGTCGATAGGCACGCCAAGCGCTGTGATTTCCCCGGCGCGCCCTCGCATCTTCCGAGGCCGGGCTTCTGCCGGGGTCGGCAGCCTTGCAGAGAAGGGCTTAGCGAACGGAGGCCGCACGGATAGGAGCGGCGCCGATTTTTTAGGGGTCTTGGCTATGAAGATCGATTCGACGATTCAATTTCCCGGCGATTCTCAGCCGGAGCGTGTCAAGGACGCGCGCAGCGGCGCCGCGACCAAAGGTCCGTCCGGCGCTCGGGACGTTTCCGCGCCAGGCGCCGAAGATACCGTCAGCCTTTCCGGCAAACACGGTGAGGTACGGAATCTCGCGAGCCAGCTCGTGCAGGTGCCCGAGGTCCGCGCCGATCGCGTCAGCGCGCTTCAGCAACAAGTGCAAACCGGCAATTTCCGCCCCGACAGCGAAAAAGTCGCCGACGCGATGATCGCCGAACACCGCAAGTTCAACGGTCACGCCTGATGCCTGGGAGTGCTCATGGCCGGATTCAGCCCATCGCGTATCGAGCCGCTTTCCCCGAATCAGGAGAAAACCTTCGACGACTCGTCTCGCGGCAAGCGGGAAAAGCCGCCCGTGCCACAACCATCACCCGGACCCATGCCTCCGCTGGATGCCGATAACGAAACCAGCCACCAACTCGACGAGCGAGCCTGAATCGTGACCACTGCCGCCACCGACCTCCTCCAGCTCATCGAGCAGCGCATCGCTCTGCTCGCTTCTCTCGCCGAGACGTTTGCCGCCGCGCGGCTCGACGTTGCTCGTTTCGATGTGTCTGGCCTGGAACGCCGCATCGCGGAGCAAGACCGCCTCTGCTCGCAAATCCGCGCCGTGGATTCCACGCTCGACCAAATGCAGCGCCGCTGCTCCGCTTATCTCGCCGTCACGCCGGCCGACAATTCGCTCACGGCAAAGCAGGACCACCAGAAATTGCGCGAAGCTCTCGAGCGGCTGCAGTCCGTCCAGGAAACGGTGAAAAGGCTCAACGACGCGCATCAAATCCTGCTGCGCCGCTCGCGCCGCACCGTTTCCGCATTGCTTCAGTCCTATCAGTCGCTCGCGCAGGACCGCGCCCCGGCCGGCTATTCCGATCCGGCTTGCGCCGCCGGTGTTTCCGCAAGAAGCGTTCTCGCTGGAGAAAGGATTTAAGATGGGCAGCCTCTCCGCCAGCCTGAACATTGCGCTCCAATCCATGCTCACCGAGCAGAGTGCCATCGAGGTCACCAGCAACAACATCGCGAACGTCAATACGCCCGGCTATTCGCGCCAGCGCGCCGATCTCGCCGAAAATCCTCCGGTTAGCATTGGCGGCGTCCTCTTTGGAACCGGCGTGAAGCTTGAGGATGTCAGCAGCCTGCGCGATGCCATCCTCGACCTTCGGGTCAACCAGGAAACCCAGCAGCAAGGGCAGCTCAACGCCTTCATCAGCGGCGGCCAGCAGATTCAGGCCCTTTTCAATGAAACCGCCGGCACCGGCCTGCAAGCGCCGCTCACCGCCTTTTTCAACAGTATCTCCCAGCTCGCCGCGAATCCCAGCGACCTCAACTCGCGCCAGGCCGTTATCACCGCCGGTCAGAATCTCGCCCGCGCCTTCAACCAGTCTGCCGCGCGCTTGAGCACGCTTCAGCGCAACACCGATCTCGCCGTCGCGCAATCGGTCTCTCAGATTAACGCGCTCACCCAGCAGATCGCCGCGGTCAACACGCAAGTCTCCGCGGCACAAGCCTCCGGCCAGAACGCCGGGGCTTTCCTGGACCAGCGCCAGCAGCTCCTCAATCAGCTCTCGAACCTCGTTGACATCTCCGAAATCAACGCCGGTAACGGCAGCCTCACCATCACGACCTCGAACGGCGCTCCGCTTGTCGTCGCCGGCCAAAGCTTCCCGCTCTCCACGCAAACCAACGCCGCCGGCTTTCAAAGCATCTTCTCGCAAGGCACCGATATCACCGCGAAAATCACCGCTGGCCAGCTTGCCGGTCAACTG
>DASRCZ010000048.1:0-2230 GCA_035652855.1 Candidatus Acidiferrum sp. | reverse complement strand
CCGCCTGCGTATCCTAAGCCCAGGTCATGTTCCTGGCGATGGCGGAGCGCCGGGTGGGATGCTCTCAAACGCAAGGAGAAAAATACAGATGAATAAGCGCAATGCGGTGGTTGGAGGTCTCTGCGGTCTGGCGTTGCTCGCCGGCGGAGCGGTGCTCGCGCAAAGACCCGTGGACAACATCAGCCCTCGGCGTCATCCGAATTTGGCGGCGGCGCAGCGGCTTTCCACGCAAGCTTACGAAAAAATCGTGGCCGCCCAGCAGGCCAACGAGTGGGATCTGGATGGGCACGCTCAAAAGGCTAAGGAGTTGCTCGACCAGGTGAATCGCGAGCTCAAAGAAGCCGCCGAGGCCTCGAACAAGAATCACAGATAACCGGAGCAGTGTTACACTTCGGCCCCGCGCGAAAAGCGCGGGGCTTTTTTTTCGAAAGCTCGGCGCCGGATTCTAGCGCATCCTTGCGGATGGGAGCCGCTCCGAGCGGAGGTGCCGTGTGACACCGAAAGCTGTGCGCAAAACGATGCGGATCGGTATCGACGTGGGCGGCACAAAAATCGAATTTGTCGCGCTCGATTTGGAAGGGGCGGAGCTGCACCGCCACAGGGTACCCACCCCCCGGAACGACTACCCGGGAACCGTCCGCGTGCTTGCAGAGGGCGTGCGGCAAATCGAGGCGAAGCTCGCGCGGAAGGCAACGGTTGGGCTGGGCATTCCGGGCACAATTTCCGGAGTCACCGGCCTCGTGAAAAACGCCAATTCCACCTGGCTCAACGGCAAGCCCCTGGACCAGGACTTAGCGGCTGCGCTGGGGCGCCCTGTGCGTTGTGCGAACGACGCAAACTGCCTGGCCGTTTCCGAAGCCACGGACGGCGCCGGCGCGGGAAGGCACCTGGTGTTCGCAGTGATTTTGGGAACCGGATGCGGCGGAGGCGTTGCGGTGGACGGCCGTGTGCACGCCGGGAGGAATGGAGTGGCAGGCGAGTGGGGACACAATCCTCTGCCGTGGCAGACCGCTCAAGAGTATCCCGGCCCGCCCTGCTACTGCGGGAGGAATGGCTGCGTGGAAACGTGGATTTCCGGGACCGGCCTCGAGAGGGACTACGAACGGACGACGGGAGCTGCCCTTCGCGGCGAAGAAATCATCGCGCGAAGCGAGGCAGGAGAAGCGGAGGCGATTGCCGCGGTGAGGCGGCTCGAGAACCGCCTTGCGCGCAGCCTCGGGTACGTCGTCAATCTTCTTGATCCGGACGTGATCGTCCTCGGCGGAGGACTTTCGCGCGTTCCGCAGCTCTACGCGAATGTTCCATCGGAGCTGAAGAATTGGGTCTTCGGCCGGGAGGCGGATACTCCGGTTGTTCCGGCGAAGCACGGCGATTCCAGCGGAGTGCGGGGCGCGGCCTGGCTCTGGCCAAACGAATGCGGAGCTGAAGCGGAAAAGGAACAAGCGAAACCGTAGCGGGCCGAATTCCTTCAGGAGGAGGCGCCCAGCGCTTCCCGCAATCGCAGGACGAAAGCAAACTCCGCTTCCGGCATTTTCTCCCGTGCTTCTTCGAGGGTGAAAAACGCCGCGCGATCGATCTCGGGAAATTCGGAGAATTTGCCGGAGCGCGGCGGCCACTCCAAGCGAAACGTATTGCTGCGAATCGCCGCCGGATCGCAATCTCCGGCAAAGGCCCACGCCGTCACCTGCTTCCCGCTCCTGTGCGCGACAGAGCCAAGCGGAAGAAACGGTTCGCGCGGCTCGATTCCGGTTTCCTCGCGAAATTCGCGCTTGGCCGCCGCGAGAACATCCTCGCCGGATTCGATTTCACCTTTCGGAAGAAACCATGCGCCGCGATCCTTTCGCGCCCAGAAAGGGCCGCCGAGATGCACCAGCAGCACCTCGAATTCCCTTCCGCGCTTGCGGTATAGCAAGAGTCCGGCGCTTTGTTTTTTCATTGCGCGCTCCTGCCCGCTAGGCCCGATTTTGCGACGGCTCTTCTGCCAGCGTCGTTGGAAAGCTTCTCGCTCTTGTCGAACACATTATATTTCGTTCCATCCGAAGTCGTCAGCGTGTATTCATCCGCCTGCTGCCCTTTCGAGAGGCACCCGGTGACCGTCTCTTTCTCGCTCTTCTTCTGCGATTGCGGTGAAAATCACTGGTCATCTGATGAATCCGAACGAGAACAGCAGCACGAACGCGAACATGAATGAGCCGAAAAACATCACGGTTTCGCACTACACGGTTGTTTC
>DASRCZ010000047.1:0-17060 GCA_035652855.1 Candidatus Acidiferrum sp. | reverse complement strand
CCGCCAACGACAATCATCCGCGCTTGAAGTTCAGCCTTCATCGCCGCTACGCGCACGCTGCTATTTTCCCTCAACGCGAACCTTCTTCCAATTTCTTGATGCGAGCGGCGAGTTCCGGCAAGCGCGCATACCAAACGTAGGTGTCCTTGAATTTGCCAATTTCGCGCGCCGGAGTTCCCCAGACGGTCTGGCCGGAGCGAATCGTCTTGCCGGAGGGAATGCCGGCTTGCGCCCCGGCCACGCAATGGTCCTCGAGTGTGCAGTGGTCTGCGATCCCAACCTGGCCTCCGCAGACGACGTGATGGCCGATCCTGCTTGATCCCGAAACCCCTGTTTGCGCGGCGATCACCGTGTGCGCGCCGATCTGCACGTTGTGCCCAATGTGAACGAGATTGTCGAGTTTCACGCCTTCCGCGATGCGCGTATCGTCAAGCGAACCGCGGTCGATAGTGGAATTCGCGCCGATTTCAACGTCATCCCCGATTTCGACAATGCCCCGCTGCGGAAATTTCCAGTAACGTCCTTCGCCGTACGCGTAACCGAACCCGTCCGCCCCGAGTACCGTTCCTGCATGAATCTCGACGCGATGGCCGATGCGCGTGCCGGCGTAAACGGTGACACGCGGATGCAGTCGGCAATTTTCCCCAATCCACGAACCCGCGCCGATTACGCAATGCGCGCCGATCTGCGTTCCCGCGCCGACGTGCACGTCTTCACCGATTACCGCAAAGGGACCAACGCCGGCCTCGGCGCCGATGCGCGCGAGCGGCGCGATCACTGCGGTTGGGTGAATGCCGGAAGCAATGGGCGGCTTCTCCAAAAGTATCGCGGCGGCTTTTGCGAACGCGACCTTCGGTTGGGCGACCCGCAAGATCGTTTTCCCCGGGAGTGAGACTTGCTCTGGCGCAATGACGCACCGCGCCGCGGAGGTCACCGCTCGCGCCGCGTGTTTCGCGCTCTCCACGTAAATCAGCTCGGAAGCCGCAGCCCGCTCCGGCGCTGCGACGCCTCGAATTTCTACGCTTCCATCGCCCTCCACGCTCGCTCGGAGGAGGGAGGAGAGATTGGCGGCAGTGTACGTCATGGCCCCCCCTGGTTTTTGTAAGATTGCGATTCTATCAGGGACCTGTGAGGACGTGACCTCCGCGCTTGCAAACTCGCGGCGAAACCTCGCGGCGCACTGCCGGGCAAGAAAGAAAGACGGTTGGACCGCAAGGCGCGGGCTAGCGGCGCTTGGGATGGCGGGTGTAGAGCCACCCGGCGCTATTGCAGGTGCCGCAGGGCGAGCGGTCCGCCGTACCGGAGCCAGAGCACTTGGCACAAAGCTTCCAATCGTCCTGGTGGAGGGCGCTGCCATTGACGCCGACACATCGTTTGCCTGCGATCTGATTGGCGCAGCGTCCGTTTATCTGGGAAACGTCGTAGGAGACGGCTTCGCAACGAGTGCAGACAGCGACGGGGCGGGGCTTGATGGCGCCGGTGCAGGCCCCCTTTTTATCTTTGCGTGGCGAGGCCGGCGTGAAGGAAGAGCCGAGAGGATTCTTTGTAGCGGCAGCTTGATACTTGCAAGGGATTGGGGTACCGGTGGCGGAAGTTTGGGTGGTTGATGCCTGTGGGGCGTGGGATCGCGTAACCGGGAATTTCCGGGCCCAGGGTTCAGGGGTCGAGGATTCGGGTTTATCGGCCGTGCGGCCAGTCCGAAGGACCTCCGCGACGGCGGCCGGGATCGCCTGTGGATGGCTTTCCGCCGAATGAGGGAAATCATCGCCTAACGGGAGTGGTTTGAGCGAATTTGCTTCGCACTGGCGAGAGTTCGCGGCCTGGGCCGGGCTGGCTTGCCAGCCAGCCGCCGCGGATAAGGGCTCAGATGCGCCACGGCAGGAGTGGCGCGGCGGAGGGGGCAATTCGCTTTCGGGGAGCGGCGTTCTGGGCCAGTTGAACGAACAAGTGGCGCAGACGTAACGAAAACGGTTGGGAAAAATTTCGCGTTTTTCGAGCGACATGATTCAAGGGGCATGTTTACACAGGCCGTGAACGAAGGATGCTTGGACCAATGGCCAGTGGTGGTGCGAGTGTGCTCAGGAAGGCACCGGAGGGCTTGAGGGTAAGCCGGCCCCTCCGCTGCGCCAACAATTTTGAAAGCACTCAACAGGAAGTGTGGCCTTTCAGATCGCGGCCGACCTTGAGATACGCCAGACGCTGATGCTCTCTTGACGATGTGCTGAAGGGACCGCCGGGCCTGGCAGCCTGGCGCGGACGTGTTTCGGCTGACACCGCCCTGAGGGCTTACGCCGGACCGGATGGATGCGCGTGTGATACTTGTGGCGGCGGAAAAAGGGCCACAATTGCTTGCGGAGGGCTTTACACAGCGGCGGTCGCGTGTTAGGCTTTGCTCCCGTACCGCCATCCCGTTGCGCCAGGCGGCTAGGGCCTCTGAACGAGAACCTGCCAATCGTTGTGTGCCCGGCAAGTTTGCGGGCGCGCATGTCGCTCGAAGAACCCTCCAAACGAGGAATCATGAGCCGTCTTTGGTCGTGTGCCTGGGTGGATTGCGCCCGTTTATCGCAGCGGCTGCGGCAAGCATCGCGTTGCACAGACAAGCGCGCCTCCGCTACAGATGCGAACCGGATTGCGGTTTTTGTGAGCGCATGATGCGATTGGAAGACGGCCAAAGGGGACACCTTGCTCAAGCTGCGTAAAGTCGAAATCGTCGGTTTCAAGTCATTCTGCGAACGGACGGTGGTCACCTTCAGCGGCTCAGGGACCACCTGCATCGTGGGGCCAAACGGGTGCGGCAAGTCGAACGTCGTGGACGCGATTTCCTGGGTCCTGGGGGAGCAAAGCCACAAATCGCTGCGCGCGGAGCGCATGGCGGACTGCATTTTTAATGGCACCGCCAAGCGGCCGCCGATGGGCCTGGCGGAAGTGACGATTACGCTCGAGGACCCCGAACTGGCAGAAGCGGCGCGCTTTGTGCTGGAAGGTGCGGCAGCGGACGGCTCCGCCGAAACGGCAGCGGGCGAGAGCGGAATCCGTGCAACCGATTCCAACCCGGCGAATGAGGCGATTTCGGCCGTGGACGTTGCAAGTGCCCCCGCCCGCAACCCTGAAGTTGCAGGAGAAGCTCCAGGGGCGCAGGAAGCCGCGCCCCAAAGCTCCCCCCAAGCAGGGGCGGAGGCGCAACCGGCGGCTGAACCTGAGTTTCTGAAGGGTAAGCGGCGCAAGAAGGACGCGGAAAAGCCGGTGCTGGCGACGAAGCCGGGCGAAGTCGTAGTCAGCCGGCGCCTCTATCGCTCCGGGCAGAGCGAATATCTGATCAACGGGCGCGCCGGACGCCTGCGCGATATTCAGGAAATGTTCATGGGCGTGGGACTCGGGCCGGATTCCTACGCCATTATTGAGCAGGGGCGCATCGGGCTGATTCTTTCGACGAAGCCCATGGAGCGGCGGGCCATCATCGAAGAAGCCGCGGGGGTAACAAAATTCAAGACGAAGAAGCGGCTGGCAGAGGCAAAGCTGGAAAGCTCGAAAGTGAATCTTTCGCGCGTGAACGACATTGTGGTGGAGGTCGAGAAGCAGCTTGGTTCGCTGAAGCGGCAGGCATCCAAGGCGCGGCGGTATTCGGAAATTCGCGAACAGATGCGCGGGATTGTGCGGCAAATGCTGGCCGGGAGGGCGCGCGAACTGGACGCGGAAGCCGAACGGATTGCGGCGAACCTCGAGCAATTGACCGCGGAGGAGACGCACCGAGCGACCGAGATTCAGCAGCAGGAAGACGAGCACGACCGGCTGAATCAAAGAATTTACGAACTGGATGCGGAGTTGCGGCAGAACCAGAACCTGCTGAATCAAACGGCTCTCGAAGCCGATCGCACGGAGAACCGGATGGCGTTCAACCGGCAGAGGGCGGACGAGCTGGCGGGGCGCCATACGCAGGTAAACGCGGAGATGGCACAGACCGCGGCGCAATCGGCGGAATGGGAAGCGCGAAACACCGCGCAGCTTGCTGCCGCGGCTTCGCTGCGCGGCGAATCGGCGGCGCTGGCGGCTCGCGTGGATGAATTGGCCGCGCGGGCGCAATCGCGTGCCGCGCAAATTGCCGATGCGGAAGCGCGCATCGAGGCGCTGCGCCGTTCGGCTTCCGAGGCAGGCGAGAACCTGCTGCGGCTGCACGGAGAGCAAAAACAAGCCGAAGAGGCGCTGGCGCATCAAACGGAAACGCTGCGCCGGCTGGAGACGAATGAGCACGCGTTGCTCGAATCGTCCATCCGGATTCGCGACGATGCGGAGCGGGCCGCTTATGACTTTGAGAACGCGAGCAACCAGCTCGGAGCCCTCAAGCAGGCCGCGGCGGAGTTGCAGGCGCAAATCGCGGAAATGCGCTCCCGGCGCGAGAGGATGAGCAAGGAAGCGGATGCGCTCCGAGAATCGCTGGCAGGAGTGCGCGCGCAGCATAACACGCTAAACCAGATTTTGAATGACCGCTCGTACACGCAGGAAGCGGTGCAGAAGCTCTTTGCGGCAAACGAGCGCGGGAGCGGAGGCAATTTCCGCGCCGTGGGCGTGCTGGCGGATTACGCCGAAGTGGAAGAGCAGCACGAAGCGGCGGTGGAGCAGTATTTGCGCGACGAGCTCGAATACGTTGTGGTGGAGACTTACGATCACGCGCGTGCGGGGATTTCCATGCTGCGCGACGAGGTTGGGGGGCGCGCGACGTTCTTTGTGGATTCCCTGCGGAATCTGCGCCTGGATGAATACGAGCCGATCATTCACTTCCGCGAGGAAGACGGCGTGATCTCGCGGCTGGACAAGCTGGTGGAATTTCGCGAGCCGCTCGGGCCGGCAGCAAAGCAGTTCCTGCCGCGGCTGCGCTCGGCCTACCTGACCGAGAGCGCGGCGGCGGCGGAAAAGCTAGCCAGGGAAAATCCACAGTTCGCCTTCGTCACGCCGGAGGGCACGTGCTACCAGGGGCGGATGGTCACTGGCGGAAGGCCGGATGAAGCGGGGCCGCTCGGGATGAAGCGGGAGCTGCGAGCGCTGGATGGTGAAATGGCGCGCCTCGAGACGGAGCTTGCCGAGAAGCAGAAGCAAGTTGAAACGCTCGCCGCGGAATTGCAAGCAGCCGAGCAATCCCTCGAGAAAATCAGCGAACAACAGCGCGAAGCCGAACGCAGCGTGATTTCCGCCTCGCACCGGCATCAGCAGACGCAAAGCGAGCTCGCGCGGCTGGGGCTGGACCTGACCGTCTGCCAGAACGAGCTGGCGCGCATCCGGCGAGAGGCCGAGGATGCGCGGGCGCGGGCGGAACGCGCGAAACACGACCACGCGGCGGCGGCGCTTTCCCGCGCCGATGCGGAAGCGGAGAGTGCGCGGCTTTCCGGGGAATTGGCGCAGCTTCGCGGCGCAACGCAAGCCGAGCAGGACGAACTGGCGGCCGCGCGGGCCGAACTTGCGGCGACGAACGAGCGGCTGACCGCGGCGGAAGCGGCTTCGGCGCGGCTGGCGGAGGAATTCGCTGAATTGCAACGCCGGCAAACGGCGCTGCGCCAGCAAGAGCTTTCGCTCTCGGACGAGACTTCCGCGCTACTGAAGCAGAACGAGGAGAATGCGCGCCAACTCGAAGGACTCCGCGGAGAGAAATCGCGGCTGGAGGCGCGCCAGCGGGAACTCGAACAGGAGTGGGACACCGCCCGCGCGCGTGTCACGCAAATGGAAGATAATTTGCGCATGAGCCGGCAGGCGCTCCAGGACGTTCGCGAGCAGCGCAGCCACGCGGAAATCGAGCGCGCGAAGAACGACTCCGGCCGCGAGCATCTGCGCGAAACGTGCATGGCGGAGGTAAACGCGCAGCCCGAGGACCTGATCGCGGCCGAAACGGCGTTCATGAGCGGCGAGGAACTGGCCGCGGCGGAAGCAAACTACCGCGAAATGAAGCAGCGCATCGAGGCCATGGGCCCGGTGAACATGATGGCGCTCGAGGAATTCAACGAATGCGAGCAACGTTTCGGGTTCTTGACCCGGGAGCGCGACGACCTGCTGCAATCCATCGCGGACACGCAGCAAGCAATCGCCGAACTGGACCGCGTCACGAAGGAAAGATTCGAACAGGCATTCCACGCGATTAACGCGAATTTTTCGGCCGCGTTCCACACGATTTTCGGCGGCGGCATGGCGGAAATGAGATTGACCGAGCCGGACAGCTCGGGCGACGCGGGCATTGACATCGTGGCATCCCCTCCGGGCAAGCGCCTGCAAAACGTCCTGCTGCTCTCCGGAGGGGAGAAGGCGATGACCGCGCTGGCGCTGCTGATCGCCATCTTCCGCTATCAGCCGAGTCCCTTTTGCATTCTGGACGAAGTGGATGCTCCGCTCGATGAAGCGAACGTGGGGCGCTTCACGCGGTTGATCGGCGAGATGAGCGCCCAGACCCAGTTCATTATCGTCACGCACAATCGCAAGACGATGGAGACGGGCAGCGTGCTTTACGGCGTGACCATGCAGGAGCCGGGCGTTTCGAAGCTGGTCAGTGTGCGCTGGGAAGGCGACGACGCGCCGGCAAGCAAGAAGCGGCTTGCAGCGTCCGCGGCCTAGCCCAGCGGCGCCGCGGGCGATATTTGCCAAAAACCGGCAATTGGGCGCATACGAAGCAATCATTTCCAGAAAAATCCACCGCGCGCGGCTTTCGCCGCGGCCCGGTCTGCGATAAACTCTCCTAACTTTCGCCGAGGTATTCCCGTGTCCGCTGCTCCTGGCATGCGCACCATGCGAGAAACCAATTTCGCCGGCGTCGCGCCCGCCGCGCGCGGAAAGGTCCGCGACATCTACGATCTCGGCAATGAGTTGCTGATCGTCGCAACGGACCGGCTCTCCGCCTTCGACGTGGTGATGCCCACGCCGATACCGGACAAAGGCCGCGTGCTGACGCAGCTCTCGCTTTTCTGGTTTGACCTGCTGCGCAACATCGTGCCGAACCATGTCCTCCGCGCGGACGGCTTCCCTGCCCCTTTCAACGCATACGCCGAGGATCTCGCCGGCAGATCCATGATCGTTCGCAAGACCCAGCCGCTGCCGATTGAATGCGTCGTGCGCGGTTACCTCTCGGGCTCGGGCTGGAAGGACTATCGCGCGACCGGAGGAATTTGCGGCATCGAATTGCCCGCCGGCCTGCGCGAATCGGACAAGCTCCCTTCGCCAATTTTCACTCCCGCAACCAAGGCCGCCGCCGGCCACGATGAGAATATTTCCTTCGAGCAGGCCGCGAATCTGATTGGCGCCGAACTGGCCCAAAGAGTCCGCGAGATCAGCCTGGCGATTTACAACGCAGCCTCCGCGTATGCCGAGCCGCGCGGCATTTTGCTTGCCGATACGAAATTCGAGTTTGGCGTGCTCCATGGCGAGCTGATCTGGATCGACGAGGCTCTTACTCCGGACTCCTCCCGCTTCTGGCCGGCGGCGCAATACGCCCCAGGCGGCGCTCAGCCTTCTTTCGACAAACAGTTTGTCCGCGATTATCTCGAGCGTATTCGATGGCCCAAGACCCCGCCCGGCCCCGAATTGCCGCCCGAGGTCGTCGAGTCAACGCGCGCCAAGTACCGGGAAGCGTTTCGCATCCTGACCGGGCGCGAGTTGAATTGACCGGAGCTGGCTAAAGGAAGACGCGCGGCGCCAAGCGCGCACGACAACATCACGGAATGCGGAGTGTGCCACTGTGAAAGACCAACTGGAAGGGCTTGTCGCGCAAATGGTCGAGAAAGGCATTCTTTTTGACGAAGCCGTCCAGGAATTTGAAAAGCGCTTCATCAAGCGTGTTCTCGATCGCGCCGAAGGCAATCAGTCCAAGGCAGCGCAAGTTTTGGGCATCCACCGCAATACGCTGAGCCGGAAAATCGGCGAATACAAGCTCGACCAGAACGGCCGGCGCGCCCGGTAAACGCCGGCTGGCTGTTTGCGCGTCCCTCATAAAAAATCCGGCTCCCGATGGCTGGGGAGCCGGATCATCAGCTTGTTCGTTTGGACCAGCTAGTTGCTGCGTCCGCCCGGCCTTTTCGGCGGCGGCCGGCGCGTTGGGCGCTTCGGCGCTTCCTTCTCCTTGGGGATGTCCTCGGCATTCACTTTGCCCTTGTCCCAGTGGAGCATGAAGTTGGGATCCGGATCGTAAGAGACCAGAGTCGCGGTGAAGCGCACGGGATTGTCTTTTTCGAGCCGCGCCGCTTCCGGCTGTCCCACGATTTTCACATCCATGTTCGGCGTCGTCGCGGCCTGGAACTCGGCGTCGTTGGTGACAAAGGCCACTTTGAGCTCCACCGAATCGCTTCCCGGCGTAATCTCAATCAACTTGCCGGGAACGTCGGGAAACTCGAGTCCGCATGCTGCCAGCCATGTCACTTTGCCCTTGTCGCCGCCGGCTTTTAGGTCCGCAATCACGGACGCGATGGTCATATCCTTGCGCGCGGCGGTCAGGTCGTCCACGCTCGGCAGCTTGTAAGTTTCCGGCCGGGTCGGCGAGGAACCCGCAAGCTGAATGAGTTCCGCAAGCTCCGCGTCGGTTAAGTTATCGCACGCGGCCTGCTGATAATTCGCAATCAACTTCCGCAAGTAGGTCTTCAGGGAGGTGACCTGCTGCTGCGTGGCCTTCTTGGAAGAAATGGCGCGGGCCACGTACCAGAAAGCATCCATGGTCTGCGGCGGCGTCATCGCGAGATAGGCCTGTCCGAGGCGGTAATTCGTCACCGGCTCCTCCGGGTCCAGCGCCAGCACGGCCTTGTAATATTCCACGGCCTTCGGGTAGTCCTTCTGAATCATCGCGGACTGCGCCCCGATGCCGTTCAGCGTGACCTGCGATGTTTCCTTCTGTTTGTTGAATACGTCGTCCGCCACGTTCTCCGGCTTTTTCACTTCGGGCAGCGTCTTGAGGGCGCTGTCCACGGCGTCTTGCGCGGACTTGGCCATCGCCGCATCGCTCTGAGCAGCCTTGTTATTCGGATCGGAAATCAGCGTATACCAGGCCACGGCGTGCGTGTAGTACGCGTTGTAGCGCGTCGCGGCATCGACCTTGTCTCCGAGCGCGGCGGTCTTATCCGCGTATTCGATGACCTTCGGATAATTCTTCAGATTCGAATACGCCTGCACGTACAGAGGCAGCACAAACGTCATCAGTTGCGAATTCGGATATTTGGCGACGAAGTCGTCCAAGCACTTGACTTGGGCCGCCGGGTTCTTTTCCGTGGCGCAAGCCTGGTAGGAGTTGTACTCCGCCATGGTGTACTGTGGTTTCGCCGCGCCCTCTTGGCCCGCTGCCGCCTGTGCGCGCAAGCTCGCGGCGCTTCCCACACTTAGGCACAGCGCCGCCACGATCGCGAGGCCTGCCGCGCTCCGTGTTCGATTCATTCCCATCTCCTCGCTTTACCTTGTTTTCTCTATGCCAATACGTGCACCCGGCTCCGCCGGCGTAAACGCTTCCAATCGCAAAGCGTTGGGATTATAGGGAAAGCCAGCGGAGATTCGCAAGACGTTATCGAGCGGGAACGTCCCGATTCTGCTGAACAGGGATGGGAAAGCGCCGGATCTTTGCTCATTCCGCCTCGGGCTCCGTCTGAGCCCCTGCGAACCTCGGCAGGCACTGGTGTTACGATGAGTGCTGTAGGAAAAAGGTGGCCAGGTCCTGCGACAATCCCAGGTCCTGACCAATCTTAGGTGTGTGCGAACCCAGTGAATATTACCAACACGAATGCCGCTTTCTCCTCTCAGGCCGCTCTTCCCTTGCAGGACTCGGTCGCGCTGGTTACCGGCGCGAGCCGCGGCATTGGCCTGGCCATTGCGCGGCAGCTCATGGTCCTTGGCGCCAAGGTGGCGATTTGTGGGCGGGATCCAGCGCGGCTCAAGGAAACCGCCGCTGAACTATCGAATTCCGGCGAAGTGCTCGCGCATGCCGCGGATGTCACCCGCGCCTCTGAGGTCGAACGACTGGTTCGCGCCGCCGAATCGCGCTTGGGCTTGGTCTCCATCCTCGTCAACAATGCCGGCATCGGCCTCTTCGGGCCAGTTCAGGAGCGCTCTGAAGACGATTGGAATCGCGTGCTCGACACGAACCTTAAGAGCGCCTTTCTTGTCTCCCGAGCCGTCATTCCCGGCATGATGCGCCGCGGTTCGGGCGACATTATTAATATCAGCTCGCTGGCCGGAAGAAATGCCTTTGCGGGCGGAGCGCTCTATTGCGCTTCCAAGTGGGGCTTGCAAGGCCTCACCGCCTGCATGGCGGAGGACTTGCGCGGCCACGGCATTCGCGTCGCTTCCGTGCTCCCCGGCAGCGTGGCCACCTCATTCTCGGGCAGCAAACCGAAGGACCCGGCGAAGGCCCTCGCCCCTGAGGACGTCGCTTACGCCGTCGCCATGCTGCTCACGCAGCGCCCGCAAAGCTTTATCAGCGAAGTGCAGCTTCGGCCTCTCCACAAGTAAGCATCGCGGCGGCTGGCATCGCATGGCGGGATTCTGCGCTTGATTATAGTCGTTGTAACGACTATACTCCGCACATGAGCTTTGTCCCTGGCAACCGGGCGGACCTTCCCTTGGAAGACCGCGTCTTCATCGCGCTCCTGAAAGCCGCCGATTCGCTCGCGCTCGAAATCGAACAGCTCATGAAGAATTCCGGCCTCACCGCCGTACAATACAACGTCCTGCGGATTCTCCGCGGCGCCGGGCCACAAGGCCTCGCCTGCCGGCAGATTGGCGAGCGGATGATCTCCCACGACCCGGATATGACCCGCCTGCTCGACCGCATGGAAAAGCGCAATCTCATTACCCGCGAGCGCCAAACCGACGACCGGCGCGTGGTCAAGACGCGCATAACGCGGCGGGGTCTCGATCTTCTGAAGACGCTGGACCAGCCGGTTCGCGAACTGCACAAGCGGCAGTTCCGCCATATCGCTGCTTCGCGTTTGAAGACTCTGGCTGCGCTCCTCGAGGAAGTCCGGACGCGCAAGCCGGAGCAGTAAGCTGTTGCCCGCAGCAAGGCGTTAGGGACATCGAAAGGCACGCTATGCAAAAACCGGCGCCAGTCGAATTTCCGATTCATGAATTGCTCCGCGACCGCTGGAGTCCGCGCGCGTTTGGCGAGGCCCTCATCCCCGCCGAGGTCCTGCGCAGCCTTTTTGAAGCCGCTCGCTGGGCGCCGTCCAGCAACAACGAGCAGCCCTGGGCGTATATCGCCGCCACCCGCGACGATACGGAAAATTTCGAGAAGATACTCGGCGTGCTCGTCGAGTTCAACGCGGCTTGGGCGAAAAACGCCGCGGCCCTCGCCATCGCGGTCTGCGAGCTTGCATTCGCAGCGAACAAGGCCCCAAATCGCAACGCACAGTACGATACCGGCGCCGCATCCGCGCTGCTTTCCATCGAAGCAGTCTCCCGCGGCCTTGCCGTTCATCAAATGGCTGGTTTCGATCCACAACGCGCGAGGGAAGTCTTTGCCATCCCCGAAGGCTGGGACCCGATTGCGGCCATTGCCATCGGTTATCCAGGCGATCCGGCAAGCCTCTCGGAAAAACTGCGGCAGCGCGAGACCGCGCCGCGAGTGCGCAAACCCATCCGCGAATTTGTGATGACCGGCCGCTGGGGCCATACTGCTCCTTTCGTCTCACCATCGTTTCGGCAGGGAGGCGGCTCGGCTTAGCGATGCACGGGCTTTTTGAATTCATATCGCGCCACGGATATTTCGTTTTGCTTGCCTGGGTTTTTGCGGACCAGTTGGGCGTGCCGCTGCCCGCGTTCCCGCTGCTGCTTGCGGCCGGCGCACTCGCGGGAGCCGGGCGGTTAAGTCTGTCCGCGTCGTTCCTGCTTAGCGTATTCGCGGCGGTGCTTGCCGATGCCATCTGGTACAACCTCGGGCGCACCCGCGGCATTCGCGTGCTTCAGCTTCTTTGCCGGATCTCGCTCGAGCCGGACTCCTGCGTGCGCCGTACCGAGGGCCTCTTTGCCGCTCAAGGCGCGCGGGGGCTTTTGCTCGCCAAGTTTGTGCCCGGGCTCGGGACGGTGGCTCCCCCACTGGCCGGAATCTTTCATATGCGCTTTCGCCGGTTTCTGCTCTATGACGCGCTCGGCGCGGCCTTGTGGGCGGGAAGCTTCCTCGGGGCGGGGTTTTTGTTCAGCCGGCAAGTTGAAATCGTCGAGCGCCGAGCGGCGGCCCTGGGCCGCGGCTTGATCGTTTTGCTTGCCGGATCGGTTGCCGCTTACCTGCTGTACAAAATCTGGGCGCGGCAGCGATTTTTGCGCGAGCTGCGCATCGGCCGCATCACTCCCGCCGAACTAAAACAGAAAATCGATGCCGGCGAGGATCTCGTCATTGTGGATCTGCGCCACTCGATGGACTTCGAAGCGGATCCGGAGACGATTCCCGGGGCCTTGCGCATGGACGCCAAAGATCTGGAAGAAAAGCCGAACCGGCTGCCGGCCAGCCGCGAAGTCATCCTCTACTGTACTTGACCCAACGAAGCGACCAGCGCCCGTGTGGCGCTCCTCCTGCGAAGGCAAGGGGTGCGGCGTATACGGCCTCTCAAAGGCGGACTGAACGCGTGGCGCGAGCAAGGCTTCCCGCTCGCCGGCGCCAAGCTTGGCTGATCATCCTTTTGCGCCCTCTCGCGTGCGGCGAAACCACGCCTAGAGCCGCGGCAGCACGATCCCGCCTTGCGCCTGATACTTCCCTTTCTTGTCCTTGTAGCTCACTTCGCAGTCTTCATCCGAGAGAAAGAAGATCACCTGGCAGAGTCCTTCATTCGCGTAGATCTTCGCGGGCAGCGGCGTGGTGTTGCTGATCTCGAGCGTCACGAACCCTTCCCACTCCGGCTCGAAGGGCGTGACGTTCACGATGATGCCGCACCGCGCGTAGGTGGACTTGCCGACGCAAACCGTGAGCACATTGCGCGGAATCCGAAAATATTCGACGGAACGCGCCAGCGCGAATGAATTTGGCGGAATAATGCACACGTCCCCTTTGTAGTCCACCAGCGAGCGCGGATCGAAGTGTTTAGGATCCACGATGGTCGTGTTCACGTTGGTGAAGATGCGAAATTCGTCCGCGACCCGGATGTCGTACCCGTAGGACGAGACGCCGTAGCTGATGACCCCGTCCCGCACCTGCCGGTCCGTGAACGGCTCGATCATTTTGTGTTCGAGCGACATGCGCCGAATCCAGCGGTCTGGCTTGACGGACATCCGTTTTCTCCCGTCCACTGCGAAAAAAGTTTTGCGGTGAAAAGAGAGACAGTGTAGATGAGGCCGCACGTCTTGACAACCTCCGGCGCAACCCATAGCATCAGCCAACGACTAGCTGGGAGGCTCGCGTGATCAAGCTGGACATTGTGAACGCCGTGGTGGCCAATGCCAATATCAGCCGCACGAAAGCGGAACAGGCCGTCGAGACGATTTTCGAATCGCTGAAAAATGCCATGGGCCGGGGCCAGCGCATCGAACTGCGGCGCTTCGGCGTCTTTAGCGTGCGCCCGCGCAAGACCGGCATCGGCCGCAATCCCCGCACCGGCGAGGAAGTGAGCATCCCTCCCGGAAAAGCCGTGCGCTTCAAACCGGGCAAGGAATTGCAGGGCATCGAGGAAACACAAACCGCGAACAAGTAGTTCTCCTCCGGCCGCACCCGCTCTTGCCGGTGCACTGGCCAGCGCCGATACATCCATGCAGATCCTGCCCTGCCCGACATGCCCGAATCCTGTCCCGCGCTTCGTGCCGCCTCTCAGAACCACAGCCCCGCCGTCTCGCCGATGCCGGAATTTCTTTCCTGCGCGCCCTGAGCGGAGCCGCGAATTGGCAGCCGCAGCGAGTTGTGCTGTACTGATTCGTGATGAATTCCGTTGACCCAGGGTATTCGTGAGCGGGCCTCCTCCTTTTGGCAACGTCCTTCCCGGCACTCCCGCGGACATCGAGCGGCCGCAGCCGCAATGGATTTCCCACGCTTACCCTCAGGCGCCGCCGCGCCCCTCGCTGCGCGGTCTGGTCATCGCGATTCTGCTCTTTCTGGTGACGGCATGCACCTGCCTTGCCGCGGGCGCGCAGTTCGCCGCCTCCTACGCGAATAATCGAGCGGCTTCGACCGAGGAATTCGTGCGCGCGTTCCGCATGCTCTTTATCCATCCAACCGCTCTTGCTCCCGGATTGCCGTTTGCCCTGACCCTGCTCACCATCCTGCTTGCGCATGAGCTCGGCCACTTCTTCGCCTGCCGCCACCACCGCATTCGCTCAAGCTATCCTCTATTTATTCCCTTCCCTTCGCTCATCGGCACCTTCGGCGCGTTTATCCTGATTCGCTCAGCCATTCGAACGCGCCGCGCCCTCTTTGATGTCGGCGCTTCCGGGCCACTCGTTGGATTCGTATTCGCGATTCCAGCCCTGGTCTACGGGGTCATTCATGCAAAGTTCGTTCCGGGAATCGCGAATGCCGACAAGATGGAATTCGTTTTCGGCGTGCCGCTGGCCGTCAAGCTAACCACAATGCTGGTGCATCCCCGAGTGCCGGCAAACCTGCTCTTGCTGGACCCGGTGGGCCGCGCCGCGTGGGTCGGCCTCTTCGCCACCTCGTTGAACCTGCTCCCTTCAGGCCAGCTCGATGGCGGCCATATCCTTCGCTCAGTGAGTACCCGCCTGCACTGGATTATTTCTTGGCTGCTGCCGTTGCTGCTCGTCGCTCTCGGCTTCTTCCTCCATTGGAGCGGCTGGTTCATCTGGGCGGGGATGCTTTTTGCCCTGCGCTTCCTGCGACTGCCTCCGATCTACGACGCCACGCCGCTCGACCGCACTCGCCGCTGGATCGCGCTCATCGCCCTCATCGTGTTTCTTCTCTCCTTCATGCCCGCCCCAGTCCTTAGCAGTTACTGACCCGCTTCCCGGCCCTCGGGCGCAGCACCCGCTGGCGCCCATCGCTCTTGTGACCCCAGCGCGCAGGGTTCCGCTCGCGCGCGTAAGTGGATTCTGGCAACTCGTAGCTGCATGTTCTTCTGTTTTTGACCGTCGAATTTCAACCAGACCCAAGCGCTCACCTATGCCTTCCCATGCGCACGAACCCACTCCTGCCGAATAAAGCTCACCAGCCGAAAGACAATCATCCCCGAAAGCAGCACCACTCCCGCAATCGCGCAATAAAAGAGCGATTGATTGATCGCGGAAACCGCTTGCAGCCCTTCGCCCGCATGCCGCGGCACCACCCATTCCCGCCCGCCCAGCAGGAACACCATGATACCCAGCGCCGCCGAATTAATCGCAATTCGGGCAAGATCGCGGAAACGAAGCCAGTCCGGTCGCAGCAGATTCATGAACGCCCGAATCATTCCCGCGAACGTCACTGCCACAATCCACGGAAGCGCCTCATTCCACACAGGGCCGAGCCGGATGATCGCCGCTGCAGGCCCAAAAATGAAAAACTGGTTCCGCTGAACGACGCTTAGCCACGCCAGAGCGCCCACCGAGGCGATCATGATCGCCACCGAATCAAAGCGAGAAACCGGCCGCGGATCCATCGAAGCCGCAATGCGCGAGCGAATGTCCCGTTCGATCCTCTCGTTCAACACCGGCCCAAGCTCAACCGCAAACGGACGCCGCACGCACCACTGATCCGGATGACGCGCAATATGCCGGTCCACCAGCCCAAAAATCACCGTGATTACGCTGAACTGAATCAAAAACTGATAAAAAACAACCGAGATCGCTCCTTGCACGGTCACCCCGCCACCCGCAACCAGCAAGCAGCCGAAGACGATCAGGATGATCCCGAAGGCCACGGAGAGATTCCAAGCGAGAACGCGCTGGTACGCTGGGAACAGCACCGGACCGATGATTTCCCGGCCAAATGAAACGCTCCGCTGATCATGCCGGTACCGGCTGGCCACTACGAGCGGGTGTCCCACGGCTTTCAAAATGGCTTCGTGCTCCGCATCGGTCAACGGGCGGCCCAGCTCGCCCTCCTTCTCCTCGATCTGCGATTGTATGTTCTCCGCCAGCTCGCGAAGAATGTCCTCCTTCTGCGCCGAGGGAAGAAACGTCCCGACATTTTTCAGGTACCGGTCGAGTATTTGCATGGCATTACCCTTTCACGATCCCGTTCAGGGAACGGTCAATGCTTCTCCATTCGGCGAGCAGTTGCTCCAGCATGACTTTGCCCGCCGGCGAAAGCCGGTAAAAGCGCTTGTTTCGCTTATCTTCCTCGCGCCATTCGCTTACCAGCAGCCCTTGCGACTCCAGCCGCCGAAGCAGGGGATAAAGCGTGCTCTCTTCAATCGCCAGCCCGCGCTCGCTGAGAGCTTTTCGCAGCGTGTACCCGTACTGCTCCTCGCGAAGCTGCGCCAAAACAGCCAGAACCAGCGACCCGCGCCTCAGCTCCAGCCGAAGATTCTCGAAGAGGTTTGCGTCCATTGCGATTGGTACAATGTCCTATACAGTGTACGCCGCATACTGTATTACACATAGTATGGCCTGTCAAGCTTTTTTTCGCTTTTCAATGGAAGAGCGATTTCTCCCGCGCTGCTTAGCGGTCTCCAACGGATCGATGCCATTTGCATTCCGCGAGATACGGTTGTAGCTTGGCACCGGCTTAAAACGACAAACATGAGGCAAGAATGGGGAGCAAGGTGCCTTTGAATATGGTCGAAGGAGAACGGTTCTATTCACGGCGGGGCGTATTGAAGGTTCTGGGCGCGGCTACCGGGGGATTGGCCGTCGCCGGACCTTTCACCCGCGTTTTGGCCAGCGCTGCAAGTGGTTCCGCTCCAGAACGGAGCCGCCCTAGGAGCTTGCCCGGCGTGACCGAGGAGGACACGTCAACTCCCGGTGCGCCGGCCAGCACGCTCTGGAATTCAGACGGACCGTACATCACCGAGCCGCAGAAAGCTCCCCTCATCCTGCTGACGGACCGCCCCGTACAGCTGGAAACTCCCCGCCACTATTTCGCCACCGCCTTCACGCCAAACGAAGCCTTCTACGTCCGCTGGCACCTGGACAATATCCCCAACGAGGTGAATCTCGCCGAATGGCGCTTGCGCGTCGAAGGCAATGTATCGAAGCCGCTA
>DASRCZ010000046.1:0-14537 GCA_035652855.1 Candidatus Acidiferrum sp. | reverse complement strand
TGCATCGTCTTTCGGAGTTGGTCGGCGATGGTATGCTATGATTGAATGCCCGCGCACCAACGGGCCTGTAGCTCAGCGGCAGAGCAGGGGACTCATAATCCCTTGGTCCCAGGTTCGAATCCTGGCGGGCCCAGATTTTTTTTGGAGATCGGGAATTTATTTGTTCAACAAAAACTCGCGCTCGAGCATCACTCGGACGCTCTTAAATCCGTTCAAGACTACAGAGGCGGAGATGGAGAAACGCTCCGAGAGCGAGAATCTCAAGCGGAAGCAAGATCCGCCTCAAGCGGCTTATCTTTTTTGAAGCGACTGACGTCCATGATGCTGAAGCCGATAATATGTCCCTGCGCATCCACGCGCTCCATCAGGGCATCGTGTTTCGCAAGCGCTGGCGCTGTCCCACGCAAGCGAGCAGAACGCAGAGGGATGCTGCTCACCATCGCGGAACCTGGATCACGCAAATTTCATTTGGGTTTCTGCGATCAGCGTCAACGTGCGCACTATCGCCGAGCAATTCCAAAAATATCCGGGTGTTCCGAGAGTTGGAGCGGAATATCTTTATCGTGACGGATGACGATTACGCGATAGCCGCGGTTGCGGAGTTCGTCGCGCAATGTGCGGTCGCGGGCAACCTGGGCGGCTTCGTCGTGAACGGCGCCGTCGCAGAAAACGCAAACATTTGGTGCGTAATAAAAGTCGGGAATGCACCTGAGTTCAGGAATCGGCCTTTGCGCTTCGTCCGGCAGCCGGTGGAACCCGGCTGCGAGGGCATCAACGAAGCGGCGCTCGATTTCCGAACGGGAATCGGTGAGCGAACGCAACCAGGCAAGATGCGCATTCCAATCACGGCCGGCATGACGGGGCAGGGTTCGGCTGGTCGTTAGGTCGAGCAAATGCTGTCGCAAGAGATGGCGATTCAGCTTCAGTGATTCGTATTGATTGCCATAGCTCATCAGACATTCGTAGCAGGCTGCTAGGCAGGTGGGCTTTTGGTCTGTACCGTCTGCGGCAAAGTGACAACGCATGAGAGCTTCGGCGGAAATTCGCGCAACAGCGTCTGCTTCGTGGATCAGCCGCCGTAACGCGCCGACACCGCCTTCTCCGGCTTCGAAAAATAGAAGCGAGCGATGTTCATTTCGACCAAGACGCACGCCTGCCAGTTCCGATTCCTCCAGCTGAAACAACTGCTCGATCCCTCTTTGCAACGCATATTGAAGTGTTACTTCGAGAGCCTCATTTGAGCGTAGCTCTGGTCTAACGAGTCGAACCAGGAGCACGTTGTGGGTCGATTGAACCGCCAGATGCAGTTGCTCCAAACGTCGCCGCCGCAGAGGTTGACCTGCCGCCGTTGTTCCGCTGGGCACAACCTCGCCGTTTTCGAGGTCCACCAGAAAACCCGGCGTGTTCGCAGTACGCCATCCGCGGTTAACGCGAAGGATTGTGGCAGCCGGCCCGTAGATCAGCCGGAGGACGGCTGTCTCGTTCACCATGACGTCGGCCTCCTGGACGCGACGGATGCCGGCGTCAGCCGCAAATTGGTACGCTATGCCGATGTCAAATCCGCGACGGCGCCGTTCTTCTTCATCACATGTGATTCGTTCGCGGCGACGACAGCGAACGTTAGGTTGATCGAGTAGGTCGAGTAACTCGCTATTGGTCGGATCGAATCGGCTGTCGCAATCGGGACACCGATCAAGCGTCGGATCGCTATAGGATCCGCAGATGTGGCAGAATCGTTTTTGGCTGCGCCGTTCTTCTAGTCCGCCAGGCGGCGATTGGAAGCTAACGATCTCCCATCTCGCTCCTTCGTGGTAGAGAAAATTGTTTGGACCGAATTCGCGCAGCGCGAGCGCCCGCGGTCGCGAAATAAATTCGCCTTCGTCCCTTGGCACCCATGCGCGAACGGGTAACGCGGGAAAATTGTAGCCCGGCAAAAAGCCTTCGCTAGCGAGGTAACGGTAGGGGTAAAAATCGCTCTCTTCGCGAGAGACTTGGAGTTGCAGCAACAAGTTGCGTTGCCGCAGTGCCTCCTCTTGCCGTCGTTGCGCTTGTTCCTGCTCGTCTCGCTGGCGCGCGCGGCGCAACATGTTCTGGGCGTCGATTAATTGACGATCGGCGGCGCGGAACAACTCCCGCCAGCGGTCAAAAGCTCGGTCGAAATTTGTCGGTGCATCAGCGATAACGGCGTCCAGCCAGGAATCGGTAAACCAGCCCGCATTTCTAAGGTCTGCAGCGTCGAATTCGAGAATTCGACGGCACCGGTCGCGGACTTCGTTCCGCGCAGCTTCAGACAACTGGAGGGCATCCGACACTTTCGTTCGAAGCGGCAGATCGGGATTATCCGTATCGATTATTTGTTCGATGCTCTCCCCCAACGGCAATCGCACTTGAGCGAGCCAGACGGCATGCAGATGTGCTCGGACTAACGATTCGTTAGCCAGATCCAAACGTGGCGGCCGGACGTTCCCGGAGACCATCTCAGACAGCCGACGAAAATAATATTGGTCGTGGCTGTTGATCGCTCCGCAATAAGTGAAGATCAAGCCTGGCTGCCCCTGACGACCTGCGCGTCCGCTTCGCTGAGAATAATTAGCTGGCGTGGGCGGCACGTTGCGCATGTGCACGAGATCGAGGTCGGCGATATCGACGCCAAGCTCCATCGTCGGCGAGCAAATGAGATACGGCAGGCGACGTAATCCATCACCTTCCTTTGTCGTATCGCTCTCCTCCCACCGGAAGCGACGTTCTCGCCGTTCGCGCTCATTCGGTGTGACAACCTGGGCTGTATGCTCCCGCGCTTCCAATGCAGCGAGAGTGGCCGGTGATTCTCGATAGAAACTCTGAAAAAATTGGTTGACGGGCGGTGGAGTATCGACGTAGCCGTCGCCTCCACCGCGTCTCCGGGTATAAAGAGGATCCAGCGCCGGCGGACTTCCGTCACTTAACCGCCAAATGAGAGCCGAGGCATCGAGCTGGTAAAACTGATGATCATCCAATGACTGCAGTTGGCGCAATAGTCCCTGACGAACCAACAAATCTAATAGCGCGTCGATGAAGCTATCATAATCTGTTTGGTCGAGCTGGAGTTCCTTCGCCAAGAAGGCCCCGAGTTTACTTCGTGGACCCAAACGGAATCCTTCGACGATGCGTTGAGAATGGCCTTCGCGCACATAACGATTTGCCGGGCGCAAAGCGCGCTCGTCACTGTCATCGAGGCCCCAGAATTCGTTGAGATGTTGCCCGGCACGTCGTCGGATTTGCTGTTGTGTCGTCTCATCAAGACAGCGACAAGCGATGGCCAGCTTGCGACGGAATTCATCGAGGAGCGCACGAATGATTCTCTGGCGCTGCTCTGGATTGAGCATGGCAATCGACCTATGGAATTGCCAGCGTGAGTTGTCGGCGCATAACTGTTCGAGACCCCGATATCCGATGCGCAGAAGTCCGACGTTTTCCAGATTGGGCTGAATAACGCGCCAACCGCGCCGCAGATCCTCGTATAGTCTGTATTCGGTTAGCTCCTTAAACGCGCGCCACACGTCTTCAGCAGCGGGCGAATGCGGCTCCAGCTCGGGGTTTTTTGCAATGTCGCGAATCGTTAGCCCGCAGGATTGGACTACCGCGTCGGCCACCCGATCGAATGTCAGCTCATTCTCCTTTACAAGTGCCGCGTGCAGCGCAGACCGTAAAACCGAAACTTGGATGAAGTCGTTGAAGTGCCCCGCCTGCAGTGAAGCATCCTGACGATTATCAGTGAACGAAAGCAGCTTGTCGCGGGCTAGCCCAGTATCGCGACATCGACGCAGAACGGAAGTGGCGAGCACGGTCGTCGCGCTTGTTCGCGCTTCACTCGATAGACTTGCGAGCTTGGAGAATTCGAGCTCGCGACGTGTGTAAAACTCGCCGCAACTAAGACACAACGCAAAGGGCGACGGCTGCCACCACATTTTCAATGCGCCTTCCCTCGGCGTCGTAGTGCGTTCGCCCTCTGGGCTCACCCAGACCGCGCTGGGTACGCGACCGCGCCAAGTCTGTTTGAGCCGTCCCCGCGCGTCGCGCCATTCCTCAGGTATCAATGCATCGCTCCAGTCGTTTTCGAGTCGTGCGAGCATTAAATAGCCTGCATCAAAGTCGTCTTCGAGGTTTATGCCAACGGGATGTGCCTCAAACCGCGATGCGCCTTGAGGTAGCCGGACATGAAAATAATCCTGCCCACACTGGCGACAAAATTTCAGCGGCACAAACAGCCGACCGCCTGTGGCAGTCGCCTGGCCTTCCAGGGAAAATTGACGAACCGGCGCAGCCTCTAACGTCGAATAGACCGCCCGGCCCTGGCCGATGAATTGATGAAGCTTAAACGCAAACGCGCCGCCAGTCTCCGCGCGTTGCAATTGACTGCCGCGCGTTAGCAATTCTCGGAGCCGCTCGCTGCATTGGTCCGCCGGTGCACCGGTCTGCTCGACAAGCGTCGTGACGGCGTCAGTAACTGTGCGAGGGACGCGGCGTCGCAATCGGCCCCCTTCTTCAGGTTCAATTCCGAATTCCCGCTCAATCCAACGTGCCAAAGGATGCCGACGGAATTCTTCCAATGTATTGGGCATCGGCGCCGTTAACGATGCCGCGAGTTCGTCGCGCGTGGGCATTCCGCCTTCGGTGAAGGCCTCCAGCGTTTCTTCGATGATCTGGTTTTCGGTTATTTCGTGACCGAAAATGTCGGAGGCAAAGTCAGCCACCGCTTCCCTTCGCTGTCGCGGGGTCGCTTCACGGCTTGCCACCATTGTGGCGCTGGTCCCGACGCAAATCAGACTCGGCGCCGCCCACCTTTCTTTCAGCCTGCGAATGAGCATGGCAACGTCTGCTCCCTGGCGGCCGCGGTAGGTGTGCAACTCGTCGAAAACGAGAAAACGCAGGCCGTCGGGCCCGGCTGGCGCAAACATCCCCTGATCGTCTGGACGGACGAGCATCAGTTCCGCCATCACATAGTTGGTGAGCACGATCTGAGGTGGATGCGTTTGCAGTGCTCGCCGATCCTCGCCTTTTGTGTCGCCAGTGTATCTGGCGAACGTCACAGGAAAGCGTTGCCCGGTCCGGCGTTCATAGCTCGCTTTCAGCTTGTTCAAAGCCTGAAGCTGCGAGTTAACGAGCGCGTTCATCGGGTAAACGACGAGTGCACCAACGCGATGGTTTGTCGGTGGACGCCGGAGGAGAGCATCCACAATCGGTAAAAAATAAGTCAGACTCTTTCCTGAACCGGTTCCGCTGGTTACGACATAGCTCTGCTCATCACGCGCTCGCTCGAATGCTTCGAGCTGATGCTGGTAAAGCACGAATGGGCTACCGTTCTCATCGCGAAACACGTTGGCCGTTTGCGGCAACAACCATCCGCGATTGACCAATTCATCGACTGAGGCAGCCCGTGCATATGACGGGCTGACCTGAAGCAATGGCTCGGGCCAAAGTCGCGCCTCCTGCACAAGCTCGCGCTCGATGAACTCGCGTGCGCGATCATCTGCAACTTTAAAAAACGAACGAACGAAATCTCGGTAATCCCCGATAACGTCCGAGTGCAGTTTGAAGATACTCATGAGTTGTTACCTGCGCGTTGCCATGATGACGCGAGTGGCTGCAGTCGCAATGATAGTAGGAGTGGTGGCGGCGGCGGTGCTGGCGCTGATGATGATGTTGTTGTTGTTGTTGTTGTTGCTTGTAAGCGTTCACTGATTTCTTGATAACGCCGCTCGTCGATTACGGCGAACTTGAGACCGAGGTCCAGGTCCATTGTGCCGACGTGTGGGGCCACGCCTTCAGCGAGGTTATCTTGCGGTATCAAGAGCGACGGAACGAATCCGCCGATAACAACCACGTCGTCCATCAAGTCGCCGAGCTTCGTGGCCACATACAGACACGTCGCCCGTACCCGCTCAAGTTGCTCGGGCGGATAATCACTAGCTCTCGTCGGTTTATCGGCCATGGCTCCGCTTCAATAATTTCTCTCGCAACTGCTGTGCCGCGTCGGCAGAGCGCTCCGGATGATCTTTGAGATCTAAATAAACTTGGACCGGATGGACGCACTGAATTCCATGATGTTCGGCAGCACCATCGAACACACCTTCATCATTCGGCACGACCAGCCAGACATTTTCGCCGCGCTCTTCTTCATGAAAGCCAAACTCTCGCTGCATATCGGAAGAGAGTAGCTGCGCGATATAAAACACTGCGAGGCGAAATCCCGCGAATTGAATCAACAGCCAGGCTCCCGCCAACCCGGTAGCCGCGTACTGTATTTTGTTCTGCTTAAACTGCGCAGCCAATTGTCGCAGCAATTGATCGCTCGATCGCGCTGCGACGTGACCACGAACGATATGATGCTTTGAAAAATCGTACGCCTCGCGCCAGGCCTCTAATAGCGCGTCAGAATTTGCGACTCGCACCGCACCGCTTTTTTCGCGGACCACCAGCTCCTGCTGCTCCAGTCCACGGACGATTCGACTGATGAAGCCTTCACCGAGCTTCGTTGCTTCCGCCAGTTCGCGCTGAGAGAATGCGCGCGCGCGATGAATGAGCAGATGACGCGCGACGCGCGAACTTTTCGGCGCAAACAAGTTCGCCGGCCGGCCGGGACGGACGAAGCGATTCGGTTTCCCTTCCACGTGCACGTGCAACCCCGGCGCTTCCAAGCGCGCGTTGCCCGAAAGGTCCAGCCACGACACGCCATGTTCTGCACATAAGCGTTTGCCCACTTCGCCCATGAAGGGCACCACGACCAATGGAATGACGTGTCGTCCGCTGCGCTCGGCGTATTTTTCAGCCTGACGAGCGGCTGCTGCGACTGGCGCGGCCGACCCGTCCGCTTTGTACTCCACGGCAAGCTGGTGCGGACCAACCTGGATAAGAAGATCGGGTATGTTGCCATTCCCGGGTCGATGGAGATGTTCTGCCTGCACGCGTACACGGCTGGGCGCAACGGCGGCCAGTTCGGCCAGACGTCGCGGCAGGTCGCGCAGGACCTGCTGTTCCATGGATCGGCTCATCTTCGCTTAATAGCACTACTTTACCGACCGGTAAAGTCCAATAATTTAGTAAAGTTAACTCTGCGAAGCTACAGTTTCCGGGTTGCCTCTCCCAGTCTCGGCGTCTCCCCGCTCCGCATGTTTCTCCAATCGCTCCCACGCTTCAAGAACGAGGCGACGCGTGCGATGTTCGCCGAATTTTGCGATCTCTTTCTCTTTGAGCACGCGGAAGGTTTCGCCGGGGAAATCGCTGGCCCGGCAGCGCTTTTCGTAGCCGGCGGCGTCCAGCGCGTCGGCCACTTCTTCCCACGGATCGAGGATGTTCTCCAATTCGCGCGGGGTGAGGTCGGCCGGATCGAGAATGTAGCGGAGTTGTTTGCGATTGAGGCCGTAGGCGCGGGCAAACCAGGCGTCCAGCTCGGCGCGCAGAACGGCACGGCGCTCCTCGTCCCACGGGAAGGGCGAATGGCGAGTGGCCAGTGGCGAATGGTCCGGCCCTACTGGCCATTCGCCATGTGCCATCCGCACAACGTCGAACAGAGGCCGCAGATCCTCCGCCGTATAGACCAACTCCAACACCCGCGCCGCCACATACGCCACGTCCTCGGGCCGGTAAAATGTCGGCGGAAGAACGGGAAGTTGCTGAACGATGAAGAAGTTGAGGTTCACTCCACCGACCTTCTGCTTTGCCACGTAGTCATAGACAAGCGCGTTGAGGTTACCCAGCAGGCAACAGCAAAGGGCCGCGGGTTGGTCCTGAGTCACGATCAACGGCATTGAGTTTGCCACGCCGCAAAACGGCAGCAGCGCCGCAATAAATGTCCGTTCGTTCGTCGGGCTGGTGACACTCTTGAACCCCAAGAACCACCGGTTGCGATACGTCGAAGGCAGCAGGCGCTCCACGTCGTGCGCCGCGACCCAATACTGCGGTTGGGGCGAGAACGTTCTGTCCTGATGTTGGGCCAACGAAACGTCAACGGGTTGGCCGGGCCGCTTGATGTTGGCGGTGGTGACGACGCTTGCCGCTCGGTGATCGAACGCCTGAACCATTTTCCCCTCGTAGAGCGGCAGGTAACGCTCCGGGCTGGCTGAGCCGGGGTCGGGCTTGAGGAACACGTTGCCTTCGAGCCGGCAACCCTCGGCCAGCAACTGCTCGCGCGTCCGAAACAGATGGCTGTCTTTGGACATGTCCAACATGCGCAGGAACGAAATGCCCCACGGGTTGCCGCCGGGCGCGCCTTCGCGGAGGAGCACGGGCACGCGCTCGTAGATGGCGCGCGTCAGGTCGGCATCGGCGCGGGTGCGGAAGACCGGGCAGGTGCGGGTGTTGGGGTTGAACAGGGCGAGGTCGGCGGCGGAGAGGGTGAAGCGGCGGCGCGGATCGCGCAGGTGCTCGGCGCGGGTGAGGAAGAAGGCGAATTGGCTGCTCGATACGGGTTTGCCGCTCAGCGTCAGCAGGCAGAACTTCATGCGGCTGTCCACTGCGGGGAACAGGCCGTCGCGGTTTTCGAAGTCGAACAGGGTGGCGAGCTGGCCGCGCTGGTTGAGGTCGGCGAAGAAGTCCTGGCAGGTGGCGTCGGTGGCGATGCCTGTGGGCACGATGAGGCCGGCGCGGCCCTCGGGGGCGAGCAGGCGGCGGATGGTCTCGGCGAAGACGGCGTAGGTGTTGATGTCGCCCGTGCCAGTAAGCGGGTAGCGGCCGCTGTGGCGGAGGAACTTGCTGGCGGCGTCGGCGGCGTGGACCGCGGCGACAAACTCCGCGTGAAGCGTGGGATTCTTTTCGGTGAGTTCCTCGATGAGGTTCGAGCGCGCGGCCTTGTTCGGCGCCGTGGCAATGCGCGGGTCGCGCGCGGCGAAAAATTCCTGCTCCTGGAGCTTGATGCGTTCCCAAGGCGGGTTGCTCAACACGACGTCGAAGCCGGGCGAATCGGCTACAAAAACTTCGGGAAATTCCAGTGGCCAGTGGAAGAAAAACAGGCGATGCGCGAGGGTGTCGGCGGTGGCGTGCAGCCGTGCGTCGATCGGTCTGCCACTGAGGTAGTCGGCGAGCGCGGCGGAGGTAATTACAACGGAATCGGCAGCCAGCGTTTGCAAGAAGGCTGCCGTCCAGAGATCGCAAAGCTGTTTGTGGCGCAACCAGCCCGGATCGCGGTGTGCCTGATCGTAGAGCTGTTTTTTGCGTCGGATGAGTTCAGGTGAGTCGTCCGCGATCGCGTCAAGTTCCCGGCTGTGACGTACAAGATCGACAGTATCAAGCGCACTGTGTCGCGGCAGCAGATCCTGAACCCCCTGTTTCTCTTCGCGATTCCGTTTCGCTGCGGCGCGCGCGACCTGTTTGTCATCCCCTTCAACTGGTTTGAAGGCCTCGTCCGGAATCCCATTTTGGAGTACCGAAAGGTTGAAGACGCCGACCAGCGAATCGCCGCAGCGAATGCGGTGATCGAGAAAGGTCAATGGTTTCGTTCCCGTGTGACTTTCCAGCCAAAGCGCAACGCGACAAAGATCTACGGCGAGCGGATTTCGATCGACCCCGTAGATGCAATGTGCGATAACATCGCGCACGGCCTCGCGCGTCCTTTCCGGGGCTGGTTCTTCTTCGCCAGTGCGAACACGCGCGAGTTCTTTTGCGATGCGCCGGGCTGCGGCAAGGAGAAAGTGGCCCGAACCGCAGGCTGGATCGCACACACGAATCGAGAGCAATGCTTTCTCAGCGGCTGCGCCGTTTTGCCTGGCCGCGGCAAGGCGTTGCTCGATGACAGGTTCGAGCGCGGATTTGATCAGTTCGCCGACTAATTCCGGTGGCGTGTAGTAGGAACCGGTGGTCTTGCGTTCTGAACCGAAGACAAGGTCGAACTGCAATCGTCCGTCCGAATCGCGAGTGACGGCAGGATGAAATTCGAGCAGGCTTTCGTAAATGGAACCAAGTTCTTCAACGTCGAGCGCCGCGTAGTTGACGCGCCGCGGCGGAGCCGCCGGTTTCTCCCGGTAATACGACAGGTTCCAAAACGCCGTGAGGAGATCACGGTTTGTGATCGAACACGAGTCGAGCAACTGCGGGTCGAAGAGATCGCCGTTGAGGGGTGCGAGCTGAAGCAGCTCCGCATGTTTTGGATTTCGGAAGACCTCCCAGAGAACACCTAACGAATGCGCGAGGTCTTCGTAATCGGAGAAGGCGCTTCGCTGATCGAGGAGTGTTCGCAATCGGACGATGCCGTAATTTTCCCGATAAACCGGATCGGGGCTCAACAGGCCGCGTTCCTCTGATACGAGCAGGAACAGGAACCGGTAAACCAGCCGGAGCAGTTGGCGGAATAACTCTTCTGGAGATAAACGTTCATTGCCGGTGCATTCCGGCGAGGCTCTCCGCCGCAGTTCCTCGTTCGCGGGGTGTCGAAGAAATCCGTTCGCAAGATTGAGGATGCATCTCTCCACTCCATCGCGAAGGTGATCGCGAACGCGGCCGCCTTGTTCCTCCGAATGCTGATAGTATTGCTCGATCAGACACTGCGGCGCGTCCGCGATGCGCTTCGGTAAGCGCGTTCGATGGATGAGCCGGTACAGCGCGGTGAAATCAGTGAATCGTTGTTCCTCGATGACGCTTTGCAGATCGAATTCGATATAGGATTGGCGCCTAACGAATGTCGAATCGCGCAACACGCGCAGCACATTGCCATTGCTGACCAGACCCCACACGTGGTCTGTCCGGTTAAGGTATTCCTGGAGTAGCGAGTGCGGCGAGAGTCGCGGTCGGCCGCTTGCCGCAACGCGGCCGAGTTCTTGTCGATTGCCAACCAGGTGAATCGGCGGTGCGTCTTCGGCGTGACCGGCGCGATGCGAAATCGCGAATGACTGACCGTCAGCTTCGTACGCCCTGGCATTGAATTGGAGTTCGTATCCGAGCAGACCGAGAAACGGAATCAGCCAGGCATCGCGTGTGACGCTTGTCGCCGGATCATCCCGGGGAATTTTGGCGAGCCGATTTTGAAACACGCCCCAGAGAGCGCGCGCATCGGCAAAGACGCCGGCAATCTCGTCGGTGAGATTCCGTTTCGGATCTAACCCGAAGTCTGCTGGTTTCTGCCCGTTGAGCTCTCCGGCGCAAAGCTCGTCCAAAAGATCAGAGCTTAACAGACCACCTTCGATGCGGATGGACGGAAACGACGCCATAGCTTAGACCACGGGCTGCAACACAAGGATACCGAGTAAGTCCGCAGGAAACTGCGGTGTCACAGTCAGGTTGCGCACCTTCAGCCGGACCGCCTGGCGGATCCGCCGGTGCGATTTGGTCAGTTCCTCAGCTCTTTCCCGCAGTCTTGTCTCTACGGCCGTTTGAACAGAGTCCCATTCCTTTAGCGCACGCGTGACGAGCTCACGCTTTTCTGGCATCGGGAGGTTTGCGTCGGGCGCGGCCTCCGCAAGCAGCGTTTGCGCTTCCGATTCGTTCAGCCATTCAGTGCCGCCGTTTCGGTAGGCAAAAACGCGGACTTCCTCCGCAAGAAGAGGCGCACGCTCCGACTGCTCAACTAAATAGCGCACCCGCAGAAGCGAGAGAGTTGTCAGGCGAGATACTTTGCGCGTGCGGATGGCGCCACAACGCGCAGCGTGTGCCTTAGCTCCACGCGTCAACGCTTCCTCCATCAGATACTGCGCGAGCGCCGAAACGAACCTGTGATTGCGGCCGATGTACTCTGCACCTTCAGGTGTTGGCGATTTGAAGCTGATCGTCCATTTCCCGGATTTTGTGACTGGCAGGGCAGCAGCTATTGCCTCGGGCAATCCGGCTTGCGCACTTGCCTCGGTGATTACAGTCAAAAGATCCGGCTTATTGCGGTCGCGCGCGATGTTCAATCCGAGACGTTGCGCTGCACTGAGCACGAAACTTTCGACTGCTGCTGGATCGCCCAAAACCGCGTCGGTGGCTTCGATCTCCCGCTGGACTTCATCCGGTTTTAGTGCGCGCTGTGCGAATCGGGTACGATTCAATTTTTCGCGCGCTGCTTCTTGATCCCATTGTTGATGCAACTTGGCGACGGCAGGAACTTCCATCTCGAATTCGAGCTGGCCGACACCTTGCGCTGATTGACCGCGGAGAAACAGGGCGTTGAGAACCGCTTCGGTAACGCTCTCGCTCTCCTCGGGAACAGGAACGTGGGTGCCGAGAATTCGGTGAATCTCGCGGGCTTTATCGAGGAGAACGCGGAGCACGACACCATCGACAGCGCTGTCTGGACTGAAATATCGAATCGTTTTCACGACCGGCGCGGTCTGGCCGTAGCGGTCGATGCGGCCTTCACGTTGTTCGAGGCGATTGGGATTCCACGGAAGATCGTAATGGATGGCCGAATTGAATGCTTCCTGGAGGTTGATGCCTTCGCTCAAGCAATCGGTCGCAACGAGCACGCGGAATTTTTCGGTGACGATTCCGTCGATCTTGGCGCGTCGTTCTTCGTCGCTGAGCAGGCCGGTTAGTGCGACGACACGAATGCCGTTGAACTTGCCCGCTAGTTTTTTGTCGAGCTGCTCCGCGACATAGTCGGCGGTCGCGATGTAACGGCACCAAACAATCGGGTGAAACCCATCTTTCAGCAGCCGACTTACCAGAGTGGTAACTCCCGTGAGCTTCGAGTCATCGTCCGATCCGCGCAGCGCAGCAGCGCGGCGCGCCAAATCGTGGAGCTGCTTGCGCTCAGTCTCTTTGATCTCCGCTTCGGCGGCGTCGATGGGCGGGATGGGTTGGCTGTCGTCTGTGCGGTCGTCGCCAGATTCAAAGACAAATGGTCGGAAGTCAGCCTCGGCTTCTTCGGCTGGCAATCTTTCTTGCCTGCCTTCCAATGCGGCGATCGCGGCGGCCGGGCTGGACATTACGCAGCGGAGAAGCGCGAGCGCGCCCCAATAGCGCACGCGCTGCTGTCGCTTCTGGAGTTGCTGACCGCCGCGAACCAGTTTTGAACAGAATGTGTATGTGCGGTTGAACAAGTCGCTGTAAGCGGCAGAGAGGCGGTAGGTCTGGTCGGTTGCGTCGCGTTTTGGAAAACATTTTTCTTGTTCCCAATCCGTCTCGATGTCCTTGCGTGTGCGCTGTACAAAGTGTTTCGCGAGTTCGATTCGCTGGTGGTCTGTCAAGGCCGCCATGTCCCATTGGTCAAAGTCGGGGCGCACCAAGCTTAGTAACGAACGAAAGGCTGCGTCGATGCCGCTGTGCGGCGTAGCCGTCAGAAGCAGAATGTGGCGATCAGGATCGGCAGCGAGTTGGCTAACCAGCTCGTGGCGCTGATGCTGGTTACTGTTGCGACGATCGGCAGCAGCTGCAGCATGTGCCTCGTCAACAATGACGAATTTCGGGCAATCCAAAAGAAACAGCGCTTTATTGCGTTCGCTCTTTACGAAGTCGATGCTGACAACCTGGATCGGGTAATACTTGTAGATGCTGTCGTTTGAGGTTTTTCGGCGTTCGAGCCGACTAACTGTTCCGGAGCGAATGATTTCGGCCTCAAGATTGAATTTCTCGTTCAGCTCCTTATGCCATTGCTCACACAAGTAAGGCGGACACAGCACACACAGCCGTTTAATTTCGCCGCGGTCGAACATCTCACGCGCAATCAGCAGCGCTTCGATCGTCTTGCCGACACCGACGTCATCGGCAATGAGCATACGGATCGGATCGAGCCGCAGCGCCATGAGCAGCGGCACAAATTGGTATGTGCGCGGGCGAATGGAGATCCGACCCAAACCGCGGAATGGAGTGGCGCCTTCGCGCAGATTGAGCCGCGCCGCCTGCCAGAGAAGATGCGAGGCTGTGGCGTCCGCCAAATCAGCGACAGTCGGTTTCGGGAAATTCGCCGATCGAATGCGCTCCTCTGGCAGCGAATACGCAACCAAGTCCTCCAGCCGCTTGTGTATGGAGATGGTGGAATCAGTCGCGCCGGTTAACGGCCGCAAGGAGATTAGCTCCGGCCGATCACTCGGCAGGACAATCCATTCGCGTTTCCGAAAGGCGACAATCGAACCGGGCTGCATCAAAATGAAAGCGCAGAAGCTATCAGAAAATCAGCTCTGCGGGGAGAGGAAAAGTAGATCCGCCTTGTATCTCAGCCGCTCCCGTCGCCCCCAAAATCGGACACCCTGGCGGCTGAACCCGCCATAGCGTCCACGCAGTCGCTCGGTTCGCGCGAGGCTACGGTGCTAATGATCGATTGTTATGAACGCAAAGACCTCCATCCACGGCCTGGAAAACGCAAAAGCTCCGTCAGAGCCGCGTCCGCCTTAGGACAGACTCGCCGTCGCGAGCTTCCTTACAGAGAAGTCCGCTTTGTAGCGTGCGGCGGTCGAATTGGCGATGCAGCGGAACAGGAAAGGACCAATCGCCGCGCTGGATGATGGAGGGAGTATATTTGACGAGGTTCTCCGCCCATCGTTTCCATATCTGGTGTGGGAGCGAATTTCTTTAAAGCAGGGGGAGTATCAAATGCCAGTATCAAAAAGCTGCTCTTGGGCGAGAGCAAGATTGCCTCTTTCCCTCGTAAATTG
>DASRCZ010000045.1:0-9394 GCA_035652855.1 Candidatus Acidiferrum sp. | reverse complement strand
GAAGCTTTCCAGATTGCAAAGCGCGAGGCGCGTGGTGTTTGCGAGCGACCGCTCGATTTGCTGAAGAGAGGCCAGTTCGCTGCCGGGAAAGATGTAAGTCTGCAGCCAGTCCACGCGCTTCCGGTACGCGGGAACTTCCTGATCCGGGATGGTTATGGTTTGCAGCAGCATCGAGCCATCCGGCGCGAGCAGGCGGTCGCAGGCGGAAAAAAATTCGTCGTAGTGATCGAAGCCCACGGCTTCAAACATTTCGATGCTGACGATTTTGTCGAACTGGCCGCCGATCGAACGGTAGTCCGCTGGCAGAACGCGCACGCAGCCGGAGGCGACATCGGCGCCCTGCAGCAATTCGGCGACGAAGCGATGCTGCGCACTGCTCAGGGTTAGAGCGGTGACGTGAGCGCCGTAGTAGCGCGCGGCGTGGAGCGCAAAGGCTCCCCAGCCGCACCCGATCTCGAGCAGGCGGTCCCCCGGCTCGATGCGGAGCTTGCGGCAAATGACGTCCAGCTTCTGAATCTGGGCGAGTTCGAGCGAATCATCCTCATGACGGAAATACGCGCAGGAGTACACGAGCTGCGGATCGAGGAAAAGACGGTAAAGATCGTTGCCAAGGTCGTAGTGAGCACAAACGTTGCGACGCGCACCGCGGAGCGTATTTGAATGCAGGCGGTGATCGAGCCGCAGCGTGAGCGCGCGAAAGGCGCCGAGGAGACTGCGGCTGGACGCGAGCACCCGCAGATTGCGTACGAAAAGCCGCACAAGCGCCACGAGGTCGGGCGAGGTCCAGTCGCCATCCATGTAGGACTCGCCGATGCCGACGTCGCCACCGGTAACCGCGCGACGGAAAAAGCGTTCGTCATGAATGACAGCCATGGCGCGCAGGGAGGAAGAAGAGTCTCCGAAAACCCAGGTTTCTTTTGGACAAACGACTTCCAGATAGCCGCCGCGCAGCTTCTTGAGCGAGCCGAGGAAAAGTTTTTTGGCGCCGCTATCTGAGCTGCTCATAGCGCAGAAGCCTTCCGATGGATGGGCCGGGCCGGGGGCCCTTCGTCCCAGCGGCGGAGTCTCTCATTTTGTAGGATGCGCGAGCCTGGGAAATTGTTTTTGCCGCGAGACGCCAGTGCCAACGCGGCTGCCGTACGAGCCGCCGGGCGAAACCGCGGCGCGAAGAAAGCTGCTGCGTTTTCAGGAAAAACAGAGCGGCGGCCATTCCTTAGTTTGGAGATTCAGCGAGCATGGTGATGCTTTAGGATGTGTACGCGCCGGTTAGGCGCTGCTCAGGCGTTTTTTTGCCGGGCGAAATGCGCAAAGAAGGAACGGCCGCCGCTTGCGGAGAAATGCTTCATGAAGCAGTCCTTGGAAGGGCGATTCGCCGGGCCGATTCTCGAACTGCTGAAGCAGGGCGCGACACCGGAAAAACTCGCGCTGAGCATCGCGTTAGGCGCGGTAATTGGCGTGTTTCCAGCTCTGGGAACGACGACCACTATTTGCGCTCTGCTGGCGTTGGCGCTGGGGCTGAACCTGCCAGCGATTCAGCTCGCGAATTACGCGGTGTACCCTGCGCAGATTGCGCTATTGCTGCCGTTTTTTCGCCTTGGGGAGAAGCTGTTTGGCGCGGAACACGTGCCGCTTTCCGCTGAGCAGGTTCGCGCCATGGTTCATGCAAATCCCGGGACGACGCTTCGGCTGCTCTGGAGCACACTCTGGCACGCGATGGTGGCCTGGAGCCTGGTCGCACCGTTCTTCGCGGCGGCGCTTTACGCGATAGCCCGTGCAGCCTTGCGGCGTGCGCTGGGGCAAGAGCAGCGCGAAGGCGCTCCTGCCGGAAAGCAGGCTGCGCGTTAGCCCGGAAAACTACAGGATATCGAGGACTTCTTCGTAGCGCTTGAAGGGCGGAATGAGGTAAGCGCCAGCTAGCTCCGTGCGCGACCAAGCGAGCATTTCCCGGGCGACCTGGAAACCGCAGTCGCGCGCATTGGCGCCGGCGGATTCCATGGATTTCAAGAGCGAATCGGGAATGACGATGCCGGGGACTTCGTTGTTGAGGCGCAACGCTTGCTTGTAGCTGCTGAGCGGCCAGATGCCGATGAGCACGGGAATCGGCGGCGGGCCGCCGAGTTTTTTCAGGAAGGCATGCCAGTGAGCAGGATCGAAGAGGGGCTGGGTCATGGCGAAGTGCGCGCCGGCTTCGATTTTGGCGCGGAAACGCTGGATTTCGGAATCGAGATCGTCGGCGACGGGATTGACGGCGACGCCGATGGCGAAATTGGTGGCGCCGCCGAGGGTTTTGCCGGCCCAGTCGGTGCCCGCATTGAGCCGAGAAAGGACCTTGACCAGGCCGACGGAATCGACTTCGTAAACGCCGGAAGTTTCGGGATAGTCGCCGACCGAGGGCGGATCGCCGGTGATGGCAAGGACGTTGCGAACGCCGCCAACGGTCCACGCGCCGAGCAAAGCGGCTTGCAGGCCGATGATGTTCTGGTCGCGGGTGGTCAGGTGCGGAACGGTTTCCACGCCGCGTGCCTCGAGCGCGCCGGCGACGACCAGAGCGTCCATGCCGACACGGGCCATGGCGCCAGAGTTGATGTCAATGGCATCGACCTTACGCGAGGCCATGATTTTGTCCACTTGCTCGTAGATGCGGTCGAGCGCGATGCCTTTCGGTGGATCAATCTCCACGCAAACAGCAAATTCATTGCGCTGAAGTTTTTTCCAGAAGCGGCTTTCTGGTTCACGCTGCGCGACCGGAGCGGCCTTCTCCGCGGGCTCGAGGACCACGGTGCCCGAGGAAGTTTTCGCGGGACGCAACGACTTGACGGCATCGGCCATGGCGCGGATATGCGCGGGCGCCGTGCCGCAGCAGCCGCCGAGAATGCGGACGCCGAGCGCGGCGGCCTCCCGCGCAAAAAGCGCGAAGTATTCGGGCGAAGAGCGCGGGTAAACAATGCGGTCGCCTTCGCGCTTCGGGAAACCGGCATTCGGCATGCCGCTGACGCGCAAGTCGTCGACGCCGGCCAACTGCTGAAGAATCGGAAGGAGCGCTTGCGGGCCGAGCGTGCAGTTGGCGCCGATCACCTGGACATTTTTATTTTTCAGTCGATGCGCGGCGGCGGCGGGCAGCAGGTCGCCGTAGGCGGTGCCTTCTTCCGAGTAAGTAAGCTGCGCGATGATTGGTAAACCGGAGAAAGAACGAATCGCGTCAATGGCGAGTTCGAGTTCCTCAATGTAGGAAAAGGTTTCGAGGCAGAAGAGATCGATGCCACGCTCTTCGAGCGCAAGGGCCTGCTCGTGGAAGATGTCCTGGATTTCTTCCGGCTCGGGATGGCGCGCCTGAACGCCAAGTCCAAGCGGCCCGATGGAGCCGGCAATCAGCACTTCGCGGGCGGCGGATTCGCGCGCTTCTCGCGCGATTTTCACGCCTCGGGAATTGAGCCGCTGTACTTCATCGGCCAAGCCGAGGGGCGCCAGCTTGAAGCGATTGGCGCCGAACGTATTGGTTTCGATGATTTGGGCGCCGGCCTCGATATAGGCCTGATGGACTCGAAAGACCGCTTCCGGCTCGGTGGAATTCAGCTCATCAAAGCAACGCTTCGCGCCCACCGCTTCGTGCAGCAACGAACCCATCGCGCCATCGGCAACGAGTATCGAGTTCTTGAGCCGGTCATTGAAGTCGAGAATTTTCACGTGCGAGGTGTTTTCTCCGTTTTTCGGTTGACAGCAGCGGCTAGCGTTTTTGTTCCATGAGATGGGCGACGGTGCTCATGAGGTCGTATTTCGTGAGGATCTCGAAGCGGGCATCTTCCATTTCCACGAAGACGGCGGGATTTTCGTGGCTCAGGATGTGGGTGACGCGCTCGACGGGAGCGGAGCGCGGAATGCGCGGCAAAGGCTTGCTCATGACTTCCCGGACAACCAGTTTGCGCAGGTCTTTGCCTTGGAGCGCGAGAGTGAGAATTTGGTCTTCGTACACGGCGCCGATCGGAAGATTTTCCTCGAAGACGGGGATTTGCGAAATGTCCTGCTCCTGCATGGTCTTGAGCGCGTGGAAAACGGTTTGGTAGGGACGGGCGATCACGAGCTCGCGCACTTTGCCGGACTGGCGCTTTGCATGGATGATTTCGGCAGCAGTGATGGGCACCGTGGAATCGACGTAGCCGCGCTCGCGCATCCATTCGTCGTTATAGACTTTGCTGAGATAGCGCATGCCCGTATCGGGGAGGAGCGCGACCACAAAGTCCTTGGGACCGAGGTCCTTGGCGAGACGAAGCGTGGCGGAAATACAGCCGCCGCCGGAGCCGCCCGTGAACAGTCCTTCGAGCTTGGCGAGGCGGCGCGCTACGACAAAGCATTCCTCGTCGTTCACTTGAATGACGTCGTCGAGAATCTTCAGGTCCATTGTGGCCGGAAAAAAGTCTTCGCCGATGCCTTCGACCACATACGTTTTGGCTTTGACGGTCTGGCCGGTTTTGACGAAATCGTAGTAGAGCGAGCCGTAAGGATCCACGCCGATGATCTTAATGGCGGGATTTTTTTCCTTGAGGAATTTACCGGCACCGCTGATGGTGCCCCCTGTGCCCATGCCGCAGACAAAATGCGTGACTTTGCCTTCGCTGTCTTCCCAGATTTCCGGCCCGGTGGTGCGATAGTGGGCTTCGGGGTTCATGGGATTGTCGTACTGATTGGGATAGTAGGAGTTGGGAATTTCGCGCGCCAGCTTTTTGGCGACGGAGTAGTAACTGCGCGGGTCCTCGGGCTCAACGGCGGTGGGGCAGACGATTACTTCCGCGCCGAGTCCTTTAAGAAGATCGACTTTTTCCTTCGATTGCTTATCGGTGGTGGTGAAGACGCATTTGTAGCCGCGGACGGCGGCCACGAGGGCAAGCCCCATGCCGGTATTGCCGGAAGTGCCTTCGATGATGGTGCCGCCCGGCTTGAGCAGGCCTTTGCGTTCAGCTTCGTCGATCATGCTGATGCCGATGCGATCCTTGACGGAGCCGCCGGGATTGGTGAATTCGGCTTTGACGTAAATCTGCGGCTTAAGGTCCTGGTTGATGCGATTGAGCCGCACCAACGGAGTGTGGCCGACGGCTTCGAGGATGTTGTTACATTTCATGGAGTTCGCCAGTCTGCCTCCGGATAACAGAGTTTAGCATCAAGGAAGCAGCTAGGAAGCGTGGCGGGGGCGGACGTTTGCCAATTGGGACGGGCGAAGCCTTGCAGGACCCTCTTTTGGCAATGAGGGCAGAAACGAATCCAATAGACAAGGGAGGAGAAAGATGCCGAGGCAGAATTTTGCGAGCGGGACGCCGTGGGAACCGATAGTGGTTATTCGCGGGCCGTGCGGGTAGGGAAAATGATCAGCGTGTCCGGAACGACGGCGACGGGGCCGGACGGAAAGATCGTAGGAGTGGGAGACGCGGGTGCGCAGACGGAGCAGACGATCAAAAACATCGAGGCGGCGCTAGCGAACGCCGGAGCGACGCTAAAGGACGTAGTGCGCACGCGGATGTTCGTAACGAACATTGCGGATTGGGAAGCGATTGGGCGGGCGCACGGGAAATTCTTTAAGGAGATACGGCCGGCGACGAGCATGGTGCAAGTAAGTAAGCTGATTTCCCCGGAGATGCTGGTCGAGATTGAGGCGGACGCAGTGGTGGAGTAGGACTTGGGGCGCAACGCGCCACTCGATCGCTGCCAGCGACCGCAAGGCGTATCGCGCGAGAGAAGGGACGGAGTCACTTGGATAGGATTTTGACGGACGAAAAGAAAAATAGAGCGGCACTACGTTGTTTCACAAGGAAGAGGGCGCCCGAAGCGGGCGCCCTCTTTTTGACGAGAGCCGTGCCTACCAGCGAACCTGAATGCGGTAGCGGAGGACGGACGTGCCGTCCTTGGCGACGGGGACGTTGAAGCGAGCGGAGAAGGCGGAAGTTTTCTCGGCCTTGTAGGTGGATTCGAGGATACGCCAGTCGCCTCCAATGGGTTCGTTGACCTGGACGACGATGGGCGCGTCCTTGTGATTGCGCAGAGTGATTTCAAATTCCATTTCCCAGGTGTTGGTGTCGTTCTTTTTGAAGTCGGTCTGCTTGCGTTCGGCGACGACATCGAAGGCGTTGCCGATGTGGACGGAAACGTCTTCGTCCTTTGGCGTATGGTCAATGTGGTCCTCTCCGGCGAAAAGGACACCGCCTTTAGAGTCCCGCTGATAGACGCGGATAGTGCCTGCGGGAAGAGGAATGCCGAGGCCGGCTTTCTGGTCGTTTTTGAACTTGTAATAGACCATGACAGGATCCTTGAGAGGCGAGCCAGGATTCTGGCGCTGGTGGTAGTAGTAGTTTTGCCCGTTAACGACAAAGAGTTTTTCCACAGGAACGCCGGAGCCTGTGAGCAAACTGATCTGCTTGCTTTCCTTATCCTCGACGGACGTTTTGCGGTTGAGCGTGTAGAGGTGGTATTCGGAGAAATTTTCTTGGGCGAATTGGGCTGGTGCCGGAGCGGCCTTCATGGCAACCATGTCGCGGGCCATGTAGCCGTTGGCGGACTGCGGGAGACGGTTGAGTTCGCCTGCGACGAGCTGGAGGTGAGCGTTGTGGAACGGGGTGCCGCTGTTATTGGTAAGGGTGACCCAGCCATCGAGGTCGGCGGATTTGTCGTCGCGGGCGACCGTGAGGACGTAGTCGGCATTCCAGTTGAGATTCGAAGCCAGATAAGAGGCCTCAATCTGCTGTCTGCGCGCACCGGAGTTTTCAAGCGACATGAGCAGCGTGGGGCGGTCATAGAGATTCGCTGGAACGCCGGGGAAGCGATAGCTTTCGACGTACATGCCGGTGACGATGTCATTGCCGATTCTCCACACGGTGCCGTTGTTATCGGCGAGAAGAGTGGCTTTGATTTCCTCGTGCTTGGTATTGCCGTTTTCCTGGTACGAGCGGACGAGGGTGATTTCCCTGCCGGCGTACTTGTGCAAAAGCTTGGCCGGTTCGAGGAGGTCGTATTCGTAGTTTTGTTCGATAACGCCGAGCTTTTCGGGATCAGTGAGAGAACGGAAATGAACGGTAGCAGGATTGACGGTGGCGGCGATGTCCATGAGCTTGAGACGGAAGGCTCCGGCGGGCAAGGAAATTTGGCGGACGTCGCGGACAAGGGCGATATTCGAATTGTAGACGGTGAGATTCAGGTCCGTTTGGTCGGCTAACGTGGATTGGTCGGCGGCAGGCGGAGCTTGCGCGGGTTCTTGTGCGCCGGGAGATGAGGCACCACCCCGCGATGCCGCAAACAGAACGGAAGCGCCAGCAAGTATGCCGGCGCCGCCGAAAAGCAAAATCCAGCGCTTGTAGAAAGGCTTCTGGGGATTGGACATTCGTGGTTCACCTCTTGGGCGATGTGCCTTATCGAGATTAGAACGGGACGGGGAGGATTTCTTGCAGGAATTTGAGGAGCGAAGAAAACGCTAACACGCGCGAAGGCTAGTGTTCGACGAGATGCCAAGTCTGGCCGCCGTCAGAAGTCCTGAAGCGGATCTTGGAGAATCTCAGCGTAACGGTGGCACTGCGAGCATCGGCGGCAACGATCTCGCTGACGGCGCCGTTGACGGGAGGCGTGACGACGGTCCAGTGGGCGCCACCATCGGTGGTGAGAACCACGACGCCGGAATCGCCGGCGAGCCAGCAGACAGAGCCCGAGGGAGCGGAACCGGCGCGGAGGGGCGCTGAAGTGCCGGTATTTTGCGGCTGCCAGGTTTCGCCGGAATCCGTGCTGCGAGTGACGGCGCCATTTTGATCAATCTTCCAGACGACCTTGCGGTCAGGCGCGTAAATGAGACGCGCACCCGAAGGAGTAACAGTTGCGGAAGTGTAGCCCATCGCGGCGAGCGGCTGGGTGGATTCGGCGGTGGTGGCACTTGGGGCCAAGCTGCGAGTGTCCTTTTGGTTCGGGGATTTTTGAGCGAGCGAGGCTTCCTCGGAAAGAGCCGGCCTGAGCGCTGGAGCGGGCGGCGCTGAAGGGGAAGGCGAGGCAGCACTGGATCCGCTGAGCGGCGCGTTGAGAGGTGGCGCAGCGGATTCCTGCTTTGCGCCGGCCATTCCGCCCGTTGCGGCAGCGGCGGGAGAAAGCCGGGTTTGGCGGCTTGCCTGCTGAAGCGTGTTCGTGCTTTGCTCCTGAGGACCACGATTGGAAGGACCCGCCGCGGGAGGCGGTGAGAGCGGACTTTGCGGGTGCTTTCGCAGTTCAGCGCCGCGACTTGCATTCGGCTCGGCTGTATCGCTCTTGGCACTGGGGATTTGCTTCCCGCGAAGCTCGGCCGTTTTCTTCTCGTAGAGAAAGCCGCTTGCGGGAGCGGACGGAGCCAAAAGTTTGTCGGAATTGCGCTCGGCCTGCGGTCCAGTGTTCGATTGTGTCTTCGAGGACGAGTCGGGGGCAAGCTCCTGATGCCGCGAGCTAGCCGGAAGGGCGGTGAGACTAAGCGGTCGGTTCTCATGCCACGTGGCCCAAATGAGGAGCCCGGCGGCAACGGCCCCGGCGGGGGCAACCCAGCGCCAATAGTGGCGGCGAGCGGAGCTGGAGACTGCTTTTGTAGATGAAACGGGGCCTTCGAGCGGAGCAGCTTCGGCAGGGGACCTGTTGGAGCTGGTCGCCGAAGGCAGGCGTGCCTCTGAATCGGCAGACACGAACGCCTGCGCAGGGTCGGCAGAGGGATCGGCAACGGCGAGGTCGGCGGTGAGTTCAAGCTGGGCGAGGATATCGCGGCAACGCTCGCACGCGGCCAGGTGCTGCTTCCAGCGATGTAATTCCTCGAGCGGGAGCAAGCGTTCGTGATAGGAGGCAAGAGCTTCGGCATCGGGGCAGGCGTTGGAGGAAATGGCGGAGGAGTCCGGCGAGGCGGACTGACGCACGTGGCGCGCGAGTGCCTTCTCGAAGAGCTGTTCCCGGTCGTCAGCGGCCACGGCAGTACCCCGATGGCCGATTTGAAGATCGGCCACTAAAGGTGGAACGAAATCGGCGCGTTGCCTTGCAGGAAAGGCTCATGAGTCTTGGTTTTCCGTTTCTGCCGCGCCGGCCGCCGGAATTTTTCTCGAGTGAACAGGCTCAGCGCTGGTTGCAGGAAATGGAGCGAAGAGCGCATCAAGGTTGATGGGCGCGTCCTCGGCGGCATATTGAAAGCAAAGAGTAATCTCGGGGTCGCTGAGGCCAGGCGTGGCGGCAGAGCCATTGGCGAGAGAGAAGCCCGCGCGAAGCAAGGTCTCGACCTCCTGGCGAAGGAGGCGGCGAATGCGGTCGAGGTTGCGGGAGACGCTGGATTCGTGTTCACCAAGAGCGCGGCCAATGGCGGCCAGAGTCCGGTCCTCGAGGTAGTAGGAACGGAGGCGCTCGGAGTCGCGCCGGTCGAGGCCGGCAA
>DASRCZ010000044.1:0-5390 GCA_035652855.1 Candidatus Acidiferrum sp. | reverse complement strand
CGGTGTGATCACCATCTCTTCGCCGGCCAAACGCAAAGTGTTTCCCTCCCAGCGGTAGAGTCCTCCGAAGACCTGCTTTCTGTGAGCGTCAAAGAAGGCTGCAACCCATGGCTGCGGCTCCGCAACAAGCGTTGCAATCGTCTCCAGCCGCGAAACGGCCGCTATCGGCCGGCTGTGAATCTCCGACCACGCCTTCACTGCCGTCAGCCCTACGCGCAGCCCAGTGAACGACCCCGGACCGGCGCAGGCCGCATACAATTCAACGTCGGCCAATCCGATACCCACGCTTGCTGCCAACTGGTTGGCAGCGGGAAGCAGCCAGGACGAATAGTCTTCGGAGGAATCGTGCGCCAGCATGGCAACTACCGCCTGATCGCGCAAAAGCGCCAGGCTGCCTCGGGCATCCGCCGTGTCAATGGCCAGGATCAGCATTGCGTCAGCAGTTGAAGGTCTCCGGTAGATTCTACCCCAGGAAGACTCGCCGCAGTCCGCTGGCCGCCGGAGAGCAATTTACGTGCCAACTTTTTCCGGGTCCTTCCCTAAACCTCTGATTCCAGAGCATATATCTTGACTCTTGCAGCACAGAATCTTACACTCTTTTCTGTAGCTCAGAGGGGGAAACCAAAGCAATGGACTTCAAAATCGGCGACAAGGTAGTTTATCCGAACCATGGCGTTGGGGTAATCGAGCAAATTAATTACGGTGTTCTCAATGGAAGGACCGAGCGCTACTACATGATTCGTATCGTATCCAGCGGTTTGCGCGTCATGGTCCCGCAATCAAATGCTGCCACTGTCGGGGTCCGTGCGGTCATTCGTTCCACCGAATCAACAAAGGTTCTCGGTTTCCTCGAAAAAGGCAAACTCAACTCGCATCACGATTGGAAGCACCGCTTCAAGGAAAATTCCGAGCGCATGCGCACTGGTTCTCTCCTCGAAGTCGCCGTCGTCCTCAAGAGCCTCGTTTCCCTGAGCCGCAGCAAGCCTCTCTCCTTCCGCGAAAAAAAGATGCTCGAACGCGCCAAGTATCTCTTGGTCAGCGAAATGGCCACCGCAAAAAACACCACCACCGAAAACGCCGAAGGCTTGGTCGTTAAGTCTCTTGCCAAAGCCAATCTCACCTTCCCTGTAATGACCGAAAAGTTCGAATAACCTTATTCTTCCCTGAATTTGCGGCGGGTGGCTCCGCTATCCGCCGCCTTCGTTTTTGCTCCCGGCCGCTGCGGAGAAGCCAATTCCAAGCCTGCGCTGCGCAGCGTCTCCGCAACAGCTGCTGCAATTTGCGGCGCGCCCGGCGTATCTCCGTGGATACAGATCGTGTCGGCACGCAACAGAACGCGTGTGCCATCGTGAGCGGTCAGCCGGCCCCGTTGCGCGATGCTCAGCGCCTGCGCGGCGGCTTCCTCCGGATCTCGAATCAGTGCATCCCCGAATCTCCGCGGCCGCAGCGTCCCGTCCGGCTCGTACCGCCGGTCCGCGAACGCTTCACCTGCCACGCGAAAACCTGCCTCGGCAAAAACTCGCAGCATCGGTGACTCGGCAAGCCCAACCAAGACCACGTCGCGCCGCCAGCGCCCAACGCCCTCGGCAATCGCTCGCGCCACCGTCCTCTCTCGTACAGCCTGGTTGTAAAGCGCTCCGTGCGGCTTCACATGCATCACACGCGCTCCAAGCTCCCCCGCAATCGCCGCCAGTGCTTCCACTTGCTCCTGAACAAACTCCGCCACCGCTTCCGGTGCCATCGCCAGCTCTAGCCTCCCGAAATTCTCCCGGTCGGGGTAACCCGGATGCGCCCCCACGGCGACGTTGTGCCTCAGCGCCTGCTCGATCGTCGCCCGCATCGTCTCCCTGTCGCCCGCGTGACCTCCGCACGCAATATTCGCCGACGTGATGAACCGCAGCAGCGCCTCCTGCGTACCGTCGGCAATCGCTTCCGGCGCTTCTCCCATGTCGCAATTCAAATCCATCTCGGCCCCAATCTCGCCTGCGCCTTGCAGTTCCGTCTCTTGTTTTTGCGTCACCGTTCTCCGGCGTCTCTCGCCTCCCTGCTCTTCTTCCCTCGCGCTCAACCATCCACCACGCACTCTTCGATCAACCCCTCTTGCTCCGCCAGAATCCTCCGCGCCTCCTCGAAATCCACCGCCGCAAACCGTATTTCGTCCCGCGGACGCAACTGCCCCACGCTGTGCAGGTCCGCCGTGATCACGTTCGCGATTTTCGCATACCCCCCCGTCGTCTGCTGCTCCACAAACAAAATGATCGGCAGTCCCGCCGCCGTGATTTGCACCGCTCCCAGCGGAATCCCTTCCGTAATCATCTCTGCGCGCGGCAAGTCCGGCAGCGCCGCCCCCTCGAGCCGCAGTCCCATGCGATTCGCCTCTTCGGAAACACGGTATGCGCTCTGCAAAAATTGCTTTTGCGCCGCCGCCGAAAACCACTCCTTCTGCGGCCCAGGCGTCACGCGCAAGGTCTTTCGCGGCGCCAGCTTCTCGAGCGCCGCTCTCGCCGCCTTTCGTTTCCGAAAGGATTCGTCTGACTCACCGATTCGCAGCAAGTCGCCTTTCCGTAGCGCCCGTCCGGCGTACCCGCCAAGCCCCGTCAGCAGATGTGTGGACGCGCTTCCGAGAAACGGTTTCACCGCTATTCCTCCTTGCACGCACAAATAGCTCCGTGCTCCCGACCGCGTCGGCCCCATCCGCAACACCTCGCCCGGCCGCATTTGGCGCGCCCTCCAGGGCTCAATCGCCTCTCCGTCAACCTTTGCTTCGAACTCCGAACCGGTCAGCGCGACCACACCGCCATGCGGAAACCGAAACGCCCCGCCAAGCAGCGTCATCTCCAGCGCCGCCGCGCTCTCCCGATTCCCCACCAGCCGGTTGCCGATTCTCAGCGAAACCGCATCCGCCGCTCCCGATGCCGAAACCGCCATCGCCCCGTAACCCGGACGCCCCAAATCCTGTACAGTCGTCAGCAGGCCCGCCGACTCGACCTCGATCACCTTCATCCCCGCTCCAGCTCCGCAAACCGCTCTTGCGAAATTGGCCTGAACCGCACCCGATCCCCAATCGAAACCAGACTCAGCCCTTCGCGCTCCGCCTGAAACATTCGCACTGGCGTTCGTCCAAGCAACCGCCAGCCGCCCGGCGTCGCGAAGGGATACACGCCCGTCTGATGCCCTGCAATCGCCACGCTTCCCGGCGCCACTTTCTTCCGCGGCGTCCCCAGCCGCGGCGTCACCAGTTCCCGCGGCAACTCACCCAAATACGCGAACCCCGGCACAAATCCCAAAAAATACACCCGGTAGCTTCTCGAGCAGTGCGCTTCGATGACTTGTCCCGCCGTCATCTCGTGCAGCGCCGCCACGTCCTCAAGGTCCGGCCCAAACTCGCCGCCGTAGCACACCGGAATTTCGACTTCACGCGGCTCCGCCAGTCCTTCCGTTTCCATTCGCTCCAGATACTCCGTCACCCGCTCCTGTAATTCCGCGTGGCTTATCCGCAGCGCATCGAAAACCATCAGCAACGAACAGTATGCCGGATGCAGATTCCGCACTCCCCCAATGGGCTTCGCCTCCAGCACACGCAGCAGCCGCCGCACTCGCTCGTTCGCCACGGCGCTAATCGCCTCGCCAAACGACACCAGCAGCGACGCGTCGCTCGCCCACACAAATCGCACACCTCCACTCCGGCTCTCGGGCATCGTCGCAGATTATAATCGTGTCTGGTAAGAGCCGGGGCCTTCGGCCGCCTTCCGGCCTGCCTCGGCGGGTTGTATGGTTTGCAAAACTTCGCGGCTAGCCGTGCGTCAAGCTCCAAACGACACTCGCTGGGTCTTCCTTCCTCTTTATCCCGCGAGGGTTTGGCCCTTTCCCTTTATCGAATCCGCTTCCGCCGGCTCGCCTCTCTGTCCGGCTCCGCGGCCTGCCCCGCAATGCTCTCTCTCGGCATCCGGCCTTAAAACGAAATTCGCGCGCTCAGCTGAATCTCCCGCCCCGGCGTCATCGCCATCGTGATTGTTCCGAACTGTGGCTCGTTCACAAACCGGTTCGGCGTCCCGAGATTCGTCTTGTTCAGCGCATTGAACGCTTCCGCGCGAAACTGGAAGCTCGCTTTCTCGGTGATGCTGAAGGACCGCGCCAGTGCCAAATCCATCGTCTGCAGTCCCGGCCCGTACACCGAGTTGCGCCCCGCATTCCCGAACGTGAACGCCGGCGGCGTGGAAAATGCCGCCGGATTGAACCATTCGTCCGCCGTATGCGTCCCCGGCCCGAACACCGGCTGCCCCGTCACATTCGCCCGTATCGGATTCTCGCCCAGCACCGTCCCGGCATTCGCCGTGTCCCCGAACACCGAAATCGTGAACGGCATCCCCGTCTGTATCTGATAAATCGCCGAAAGATGCCAGTTCTGCGTCGCCATCCGCATCCACTCGGCTCTCCGGTACGCCGGAATGTCGTACACCGTGCTCAGCGCGAACCGGTGCCGCACGTCGCAGCCAGGCCCTTTCTCCGCGTTCAAGTCGCTGTTGTTCTGCGGAATCGAGGCTTCATCCATCGGCGAACGGAAATCCGGCGCGTTCGTCAAATTCTTCGCCAGTGTGTAGTTCGCCAGGATGCTCAGCCCGTGCGAATAGTGCCGCCGCAGATTGATGTAACCCGCGTCGTACCAGCTCTGCGCGCTGTTCTCCAGCAGATTGATCGTGCTCACAGGAAACGTCAGGCTCTGAATCACCGCGTTCGTGCTCCCCGGCGGCAGTGTCGTGTCCGGCACGAACGTCAGCGTCTTGAACGGCCGCCGTGGCCCCAGCGGCCCCGGCCCCGGCGCCGCGTTGTTGATCAAATGCGCTCTCTGCAGATGGAATCCCCGCGACCCGATGTACCCCGCCTCCAGCGACGTGTCCCGCCCCAGGCTCTTCTGGATCGACGTGTTCCACTGCTGCACGTATTGCGCCGGGGCGTGCGGGTCGAACGCCGTGAAGCTCACCGTCGTCGCAGGCAGCGCGCCCGTCCCCAGCACCGGCGTCCCAAAATTCAGCCCGCTCGCAAAGAGCGACCCTGGCGGCGTGAAATTATCCGCTTGCTGCGTTTCCGGAAAGACATACGGCACGTTGTGCCGCTGATTGCACCACGTATTCTGATCCACCGGCGTGAAGAAAATTCCGTACGCAGCATGCACCACCAAACCCCGCCTCGGCAGATTCCGGGCAATCCCCAGCCGCGGCGCGAAATTATGCGTGTTCGCATACATCAGCCCGCTCGGATATCCGTTCTGTCCGCCAACAAACACGGACGGCACCCCGTTATTGAAAATCAGATTCGTGTTCGTATTGTCCTTGTCGTAGAGCGGACTCGAATATTCATACCGCAACCCGGCGTTGATGGTCGTGTTCGGT
>DASRCZ010000043.1:0-13227 GCA_035652855.1 Candidatus Acidiferrum sp. | reverse complement strand
CATTTTGTCTCTGAAGTGGATGAGCGCGCCGCCGACGGCGCGCCGGGGCGTGCTGGCGGGGGAAATCGGCATGGTGCTTGCGATCGGGGGCACGCTGCTGAACCGGGAAATTGTGGAGTGGAAATGGATCGTCATTGCGCTCGTGCTGGGCACAATCATCGGCATCCCGCTGGGCAAGGTGCAGATGACGGCGGTTCCGCAGCGGACCGCTCTCAGCCACGCTTTCGGCGCGCTTTGCGTGACACTGGTCGGCAGCGCGGAGTTCTATCTGCGGTCGCCGAATATCTCGACCTTCGTCATGGCCGTACTTTGCATGGAAGTGATTCTGGGGTCGCTCACGTTTACCGGCAGCTTGATGGCCGCGGGCAAGCTGCAGGAAATCCTGCCGCAGCGCCCGATCACCTATCGCGGACAGAATTTCGTGAACCTCTCGCTGCTGGCGGGAGCAGTGGTGATCGGCGGGTTGCTCATCGCCAACCCAGGTATGAAAAGCCTGTATCCCTTTATTGTGTTCATTCCGCTGGCCTTCGGCGTGATGATGATTATTCCCATCGGCGGGGCGGACATGCCGACGGTGATTTCACTTTTGAACTCTTACGCCGGACTCTCCGCGGCGGCGATGGGATTTGTTCTGAACAGCAAGCTGCTGATTATCGCGGGCGCCCTTGATGGCTCCTCCGGCTTCATCCTTTCCGTGATTATGTCCAAGGCGATGAACCGGTCTTTTACCAACGTCCTATTTGGGGCGTTTGGCCAGGTTCAGGCTTCGGCGGCGGGCGGGCAGGAGGAAAAAACCGTTCGCAGCGCGAGCGCGGAGGAGGCTGCCGGCATACTTTCCGCCGCAAACAAGGTCGTGGTCGTGCCTGGATACGGCATGGCCGTTGCGCAAGCGCAGCACAAGGTGCGGGAACTCTTTGACGCGCTCTCAAAGCGCGGCGTGGACGTCAAATTCGCCATTCATCCGGTAGCGGGCCGGATGCCCGGTCACATGAACGTGCTGCTTGCGGAAGCGGACATCCCGTACGACCGACTGCTCGATATGGACGACATCAATGGCGATTTCGCACAGACGGACGTGGCGCTGGTGATCGGAGCGAATGACGTGACGAATCCGGCTGCCCGCAGCGACCAATCCAGTCCCATATACGGCATGCCTATCCTCGATGTGGACAAAGCGCGGACGGTTATGGTGATCAAGCGCGGCATGAGCCCCGGCTTCGCCGGAATCGACAATCCTCTCTATTACCTCGACAAGACGCTGATGCTGTTCGGCGACGCGAAGGGCTTTGTGGGCAACATCGTGCGCGAACTCAGCGGCTCAGGCGGTCACTAAGGGCGATTTGCCGAAGCCCTGAAGTGGCTTCAGCGTTCTTCGCCGAACATTTTGATGTCTTCTGGACCTTCCTGCAGCGGACCGCGAGCGCGGCCTTGTACCTGCTGGCGGATCTGCTCGACGATATCCGGGTTTGCCAGTGTGGTGATGTCGCCCGTATCCATGTTATTGGAAATCGCGGCGAGCACGCGGCGCAGGATTTTGCCGGAGCGCGTCTTCGGCATATCCGGCACGATGTGAATCATTTTCGGCCGGGCGATTTTTCCGATCATCGTTTCGATGGCAGCGGTCACTTTATCCTCGATGAGCTTGCCCTGCGAGACGCCCGGCTTGAGCGAAATATAGACGACCGGGACGCGGCCCTTCACTTCGTCGACGATCGGCACGACGGCTGCTTCGGCGACTTCCGGGACGGCGAGACACGCGGACTCGACTTCCTTCGTTCCCAACCGATGACCCGCCACGTTGATGACGTCGTCCACGCGCCCGAGAATTCGGTAATAGCCGTCGCTCGCGAGCATCGCGCCGTCCGCGGCGTAGTAGGGCCAATCGCGCCAGTCCTTGCTTTTCGGATTCTTGCAGTATTTCGAGTAATACTGCCGCACGAAACGCTCGGAATCGCCCCAAATGGTTTGCATAATGCCGGGCCATGGATTCCGGATGCAGATATTCCCGGCCTTGCCGCTACCGGCCTTTACCTCTTCGCCGTTTTCGTCCCAAATGACGGGGTAAATTCCGAGTGCGGGCGGGCCGGCGCTGCCGGGCTTCATCGGATCGAGGGCTGGCTTCGTCGTACAGAGAAAACCGCCCGTTTCCGTTTGCCACCAGGTATCGACGATGGCTGCTTCACGTTTACCAACCACTTCGTAATACCAGCGGAAGACCTCCGGCTCGATGGGCTCGCCGACGGTGGTCATGTGCTTGAAGCGGTAGTTGTACTTTTTCGGCTCGTCCGGCCCGGCTTTGCGCAACATGCGAATGGCGGTTGGCGACGTGTGAAAAATGTTGACGCCGAGCCGCTCGGCGATACGCCAGGGCCGGCCCGCGTCGGGGAACTGCGGCACGCCCTCATAGAGCACGCTGGTTGCAGCCAGCGCCAGCGGCCCGTACACGATGTACGAGTGTCCGGTGATCCATCCGATATCGGCCATGCACCAGTACACATCGTTCGGATGGATGTCCTGGTAGTACTTGGCTGTTCCCGCGACGTACGCGAGATAGCCGCCGGTCCGGTGCTGGCAGCCTTTTGGTTTACCGGTCGTGCCGCTCGTGTACATCAGGAAGAGCGGCGCTTCCGCGTCTTGCGAAACCGGTTCGACGATCTGATTCGCGTAGTCTTTCATTGCGTCATCAACGAAAACGTCGCGCCCGGAAACCATGGGGACTTCCGTCATGCGCTTGCCCGGATAGCGCTTCCAGATGAGTACTTTGTCTATGTCCTGCCCTTCTTTTCTGGCCGTGGCGACGGCGACGTCCGCGGCGCCTTTGTGGTCAATCCATTTTCCGTTGCGGTAGTAGCCGTCCGCATAGATGAGCACGCGGCTGCCCGAATCGGCTGCGCGTAAACCGCAAGCTTCGCCGCTGAACCCGCCGAAAACGACGGAGTGAATGACTCCGAGGCGCGCGCAAGCCAGCATGGTGATGGGCAGCTCCGGAATCATCGGCATGTGAATGGTGACGCGGTCGCCAGCCTTGAGATTCGCAAAGCCGCGCAGCATGGCCGCGGTTTCGTTCACACGGCGGTACAGTTCCTGATAGGTGATGACTGTCGCGGGCTCGTTTTCCGGCTCGGGCACGAAGATAAATGCGGCTTTATTCTTATATTGTTGAAGGTGGCGATCGACGCAGTTGTAGCAGGCGTTCAGCTTTCCGCCGACGAACCATTTCCAAAATGGCGGATGCGAAGTGTCGAGAACTTTTTTCCAGCGGTGATCCCAAGTGAGAAGGTCTGCGTAGGCTTCGAAGCACTGCGGAAAATGCTTTTCATCGAACCTGCGGACGAATTTTGGATCCGAAAGGTTTGCCTGGGCGACGAAGGATTTCGGCGGGTGCAAGTACTCTTCTTCCTTCCAATGCACCGCGATTTGCGCTTCGCTTAGCTCCGGCTTTTTGGCGGACTTTGCGGCAAGGCGGGTCGCGCCTTTCGGGCTGGATTTGATTTTCTTCGGGGCGGTCGCCACGGCAGGACTCCGTTATTCCCGGCAGGGATTTGTTTCGGGCTTCTAAGTGCGCCGAAAATGATGCCCCCACCCTCCACGGCAGTCAATGCCAGGCGATTGCAGGGGATTTGGCGGAGGCCTGCGGCGGCCCAAGACTGGCTGCGCGGAGAGCGGGAGCCTGAAGATTTTCTCGCGGAATATGGCTCGCGCCTGCTAGGCCTTCACCGACAATCGTGATACAACTTCGTGCTTGCTCGCCAACGCTTTGCATCTTCACGACGCGGTTCTTCTCTTCTTCGCCGGCGCCGCTGGCGGCGCTATCAACGCCGTGGCCGGCGGAGGCAGCTTCGTTTCGTTTCCGACGCTGCTCTTCACGGGAGTTCCGGCCGTGCCCGCGAACGCCACCAATACGTTCGCCCTTTGGGTTGGAACGGCCGCGAGCAGCAGCGCTTATCGCAATACCACTCGGCTTTCGCTTCGCGTGATGGTGCCGCTGGCGATTGCCAGCATCCTTGGGGGGCTCGCGGGCGCTCTGTTACTGATTCACACGCCGGGGGAGACCTTTCTTCGGGTACTTCCCTGGCTTCTGCTTGGCGGTACCTTGCTGTTCGCCTTTGGGCGCCACATCACCCGTTATATGCGGACGGGTACTTCGCATGAACCGAGCGCCGGCGCCCTGGCCCTGGCCGCGCTCTTCGAGCTCTTCGTGGCGGTTTACGGAGGGTATTTCGGAGGCGGCATCGGAATCATGAACCTCGCGATGCTCGCTGCATTGGGCATGACCAACATGCATGCCATGAATTACCTGAAAGTCGTTCTTGGCACCATCATCAACGGCGTGGCCACGGTCACATTCATTGCCAGCAGGGTGATTTTTTGGCCGCAAGCCCTGGTGATGACGGCCGGGGCCCTCATCGGAGGCTATGCTTGCGCGCATTACGCGCAGAAGCTTCCGCAGACCTACATTCGAGTTTTCGTCATCCTGACCGGCATCACCATGACTATCTATTTTTTCCGGCTTGCGTACATCGTTCCGGCCGGCGCGCTTCGCTGAATTTAGGCTCTGGCCGCATCGAGCAACTCCACCGTGTGCATCACGGGAATCTTCTTGCCCGCGCGGTTCAGGGAGGCCTGCAACTGCAGCATGCATCCCGGATTGCCCGTCGCCACCACATCGCAATCGAGATCCGCAATGAGCGCTGCCTTGCGGTCGCCTAAGGCATTTGCCGCCTTCGGCTGCACCAAATTGTAAATTCCGGCCGACCCGCAGCAGATCGCCGATTCCGGAATCTCAACTAATTCCACGCCCGGGATTTGCGCCAGGAGCGCGCGAGGCTGCGAGCGCACTCCTTGTGCGTGCTGCAAATGGCACGAATCGTGGAAGGCCACGCGCAGCTTGCCTTTCCCGACGGCCCACGGAATCGGCCGTCGCGTGGCGCGTGGCGGCAATTCGGCAAGCACTTCCGACACGTCCTTGCATTTGGCCGCGAAGGCCTTCGCGCGCTGTGCATATGCCGGATCATCACGCAGCAAATGACCGTACTCCTTCACGTTCGAGCCGCAGCCCGCCGCGTTCGTGACAATCATCTCGACGCTGGCCAGCTCGAAGACGCCGATCATGCGCCGTGCCAGTTCCATCGCCGGCGGCTCTTCCCCAGCGTGGACCATCAGCGCGCCGCAGCAGGATTGCGCAGCCGGCGCGACGATTTCGCAGCCCTCCGCCGCCAGAACCCGCACCGTTGCCGCATTTAGGTGCGGCAAGAACTCGCGCTGCACGCAGCCGAGGAGCAGCCCGACGCGCCGCCGCCGTTGCCCAAGCGCCGGCGTGACTTCGCTGATTGTTTCGCTCGCTCCAAGGTGCGGCAACAACGCTTCCATGGCACGAAATGCTTCCGGCAGAAGCCGCAGCACGCCGGAAGCATGCGCCAGGGCCCGCAGTCCGGTCCGCTGATAGGCCCGCAGCGGCCAGCGCAGCAAGCGCAGGCGCTCGGGCCTGGTGAACGTCGCAAACAACATCCGCCGGTACAGTTTTTCTCGCACCGGCCGCATATGGTTGCGTTCAATCTGCGCCCGGGTCGCTTCAATCAGCTTGTCGTATTCCACTCCGGAGGGGCACGCCGTCATGCACGCCATGCAGCCCAGGCAGGTGTCAAAGTGCCGCACGAATTGCGGAGTCATTCGCGTTTCGCCTTCGCTTGCCGCTTTCATCAGGTAGATGCGGCCTCGCGGCGAATCCATTTCTTCGCCCCATAGAGCGTAGGTTGGACACGTTGGCAGGCAGAAGCCGCAGTGCACACACTGCGAGATCAGCTCCGGCGCAGGCGGCCGCTGTCCGTCAAAGGCGCCACGTTTCGAAATGTCCGCGGTTGGGTGATTGCTCATTTTTTGCCGACTGAGCGAAAGTAACCGATGCAGGGCGGCAAAGCAACTGCTCCGGCATGCAGTGCGGAGCAAGGACTGTAACACCACGCGCTTTGCAGCTGCCTTGCCAACGGCTACACTCAGAGACCATGACGACCATGGCCATTCTCGATACGAATTGGACCGGACGATCGCATTCCATCGGCGCAGCGCTGCTGGAATCCGGAGGCCATCGGTTCCTGGTGGACCCAGGTCCGGCATCCACGCTGGCGGCGCTTCGCGAGCGGCTCGCGGAGCGCGGCCTTTCGGTGTCCGATATTCAGGGTCTGCTGCTAACGCACATCCATCTCGACCACGCCGGAGCTTCGGGAGCGATGGTTCGCGAAAATCCGCGGCTAGCCGTATATGTACACGAGAAAGGCGCGGCGCATATGGCTGATCCGGCCAAGCTTGTTTCCAGCGCCGCGCGGCTCTGGGGAGACAAGCTCGAGTATCTCTTTGGCGAAATGGTCCCGGTGCCGCGCGAAAATCTGCGTGTTTTGCGCGGTGGCGAGACCCTCACGCTGGGCTCGCAGCTCATCGAAGTGGAATACACGCCGGGACACGCATCGCATCACGTCAGCTACTTTGACGTCCGGGAAGGCGTCGCTTACGTCGGCGATACGACCGGAGTGCGCATTGACGGAGGTCCTTACATCTTGCCGGCCACTCCTCCGCCGGACATCGATCTGCATCTCTGGGACGAATCCTTGGCCAAAATTCTGGCGCGCAAGCCGCAGCGCCTGTTTCTTACGCATTACGGCTTTGTCGAGAATCCGGCCGCCCATATTGCCGAATTTCGGGAGCGTCTTCACAATTGGCTCGAACGCGTTGGCGAGATTTTGCGGACCTCGTCCGACGAGTCCTCCGCCTTGCGAACCTTCCTAACCTTCGCGCATACGGAGATCTCGCGCTATCTGCCCGCAGGGGAAGGTGAGCACTACTCGTTCACGGCCGGGCTCGATCTTTCCTTTCTCGGTTTGGCACGCCATATTCGCAAACGCGATCAAGCCACCGCGTCAAGCTCCGGTGCAGCCATTTAGTCGCCGGTCTGTGCGCATGCAGGCGAGCGGAAACCACGGCAACGGGTAAAAATGCACGCGCTCAGAGGCAGAGCGGCGCGGTTCATCCTTGTGACGGGTAACGGCGAACTACGCACCTTCCGAAGAGCCGCTGGCCTTGGAATCCTCGCGGGATTCTGCTGAAGTTGTCCCGGCTCTTTCGCCGGCGCGACCGGCTTCGCGTGATTCTGCTGCCGGGGATTCGGCCGCAGGCGTCTCGTGTTTCGCTGGGCCGATGGATTCAGCCGTTGCTCCCCGGCGCTCCACGGCTTCACTTGGCTCTTCCAGGCGCGCCGAGAGCGCATTCACTAACAGATCGACGAGTTTCTTCGCGCCGCCGCCGCTCGGGTCTTTGTCCGGATTGTATTGCGCCACATCCATCCCGAGCAGATTTTTGCTTTTTGCGAACTCTTTCAATGCGGCATTTAACTCGTCGAACCGCAGCCCGCCGCCGCCTTCGGCGTCGGGCACGTTGACGGCGGCGAAATCCTGATACGCGAGGACGTCAATATCGAGATGCAGCACAAACTCGCGGGCGTGCAGGTGATCGAGCGCCTCGCGGGCCGCCTTGGCCGCCCCTTGCAACCGCACATCCGCGGCATATACATGCCGTATCGGAGAGCGGGTGAGCGCCTCCTGCTCCGGCGGATCAATGCGTTCGAGCGCAAAGAGCGTCACATCCGGCTCGCGCACAAGCGGAGGCTCCCCCCAGAAGCGCACCAGTTCCGGCGCGCCTCTGCCGACAATGTGCGCCACAACCATGCCGTCGATGCGGCCTGAAGGCGTGGTAGCGGGCGTGTTCAAGTCCGCATCGCGATCCACCCAGAGCAGGCTAACGTGCTTGTAGTAGCGGCGTGCGCCTGTCAGGAGCCCGATCGCCTGTGCGCAGTCGCCGCCGAGCACCAGCACGAAGGCGCCGCTCTTCACTGCTGCTTCCGCGCGAACTCTCAGATCATTCAGGCCCGCAACGATTTCGGGAAGGTTTCGGGCGCGGCGGTGATCTTCGTCATCCGCAAAGAGCCGCGGCGCACAATCACCGTGGTCCACCACCTCATAGCCGGCTGAACGCAGCTTTTCCGCGAGGCCCGCGGCACGCAGCGCCGCCGGGGCCTTTTCACTACCTGCCAGAAACGCGGCCGCGCTCGAAGGCGCGCCAATTAAGGCAATCTTTCTCGGCTGACGGACGATTTTGACCGCCAAGGCTGCCCTCCCTGTGTGTTGCCGTACAGCGCCAGATCATTGTTACCTGCTGGCGCGAATGCCTCGCGCGCCAGCGGGTAAGTCTTCCCCTCATCCCGAAGTTAGGGCCGCGGCGCGGCGGCAATTGTCGCGAGTTCCGCGGGCAGCGTGAAGCGCACATCTTCCCGGATCAAATCCAAATCCCGCTGATCGGTGAAGCCGTATTGCGCGAGCCTTTCGCTTACTTGCTCGACCAATACTTCGGGCGCGGAAGCTCCAGCCGTTAGCCCAACACGCCGCACGCCCTCGAGCCACTGCGGATTGATATCCGAAGCGGCGTCAATCAACTGCGCTTTCACTCCGCGGCGCTTCGCGACTTCCACCAGGCGGTTCGAGTTCGAGCTGTTCTGGGAGCCCACGACCAGGATTAAATCCACGTCCTGCGCCACTTGCTCGACCGCTTCCTGCCGGTTCTGAGTCGCGTAGCAGATGTCGTCGCTCTTTGGGCCCACAATCTTCGGAAACTTCTGCCGCAGGCGCGTCACAATCTCCTGTGTATCGTAAAGGCTGAGGGTAGTTTGCGTTAAAAATGCAAGCCGGTCGGGATCGTCGACGTTCAGCGCGTCCACAGCTTCGACCGAATCCACAACGATGGTACTGTCCGGCGCCTCGCCCGAGGTCCCTACGATCTCCTGATGGTCCTTGTGGCCGATCAAGATAATCGTTCGCTGCTCGCGCGCAAACTTCAGGGCTTCCAAGTGAACCTTGGTGACGAGAGGGCAAGTGGCATCAATCACGCGGAGAGCGCGGCTTTTCGCCTCGTCGCGCACCGTTGGCGGCACGCCGTGCGCGCTGAATACGAGCACGGCTCCATGCGGCACGGCACCAATCGTTTCCACAAAGATCGCGCCTCGTCGCCGCAGTTGCTCGACGACGTAGGTGTTGTGAACGATCTCATGATGGACATAAACGGGCGCGCCGTAAGCCTCCAACGCCAGCTCGACGATGTCCACGGCGCGCACAACTCCAGCGCAAAAACCCCGCGGCCTCACTCGCAACAGCACCTTGCCGTTTGTCTCTGTTGGCATTCTGCCCGACTCGATTCTAAGTCTTTGATTTGACAACCCCCTATCATAACCCAGCGGCTTGTCGTCCCGCACGTGGTTTCGCTCCTCACTGCACCGCCGCAGCTTGCCGTGCGCGGCCGTCGAGGCGAATTTGAGGTTCGGGACTTTTCCCAGCACGTCTCGGGATGCTAAGGTGAATTACTCTCGTTCGACGAAGGAGAATGAAGGAGAATGATGGCAGCGCCAAGCACCGTCAGGGAACCGCAACCGGCCGAACTCATCATGCAGCTCGCCACGGGGTTTATGGCGTCCGCTGCCCTCCAAACGGTCACCAGGCTCGGCATTCCCGATTTGCTCGCGGGTGGGACCAAATCCACTGCGGAACTTGCTCGCGCGACGCAGACCAATGAAGATGGCCTGTACCGCGTCATGCGGGCGCTGGCCAGCAGCGGCGTGTTTCACGAATCCCCTGCGCGTGCCTTCTCACTGACACCCGCAGGCGAGTGCCTCGTTTCCGGCCGGCCCGGGTCCGCCAGAGAGATGGTGCTCTGGATGACGGACCGCTTGCACTACGAAACGTATCCCGAGATGCTGCACGCCGTGAAAACCGGCCAGACCGTCATCGAAAAGGTCCACGGCGCCTCCTGTTTCGAGTATTTCGCGAAGAACCCCGAGGTTTCCGAAGTCTTCAATGCGGCGATGACCTCCTTCAGTGCGTCAGTCGCTGCTGCCGTGCTTGAGGCTTACGATTTCAGCTGGCTCAACGGCAGAACGCTGGTCGATGTAGCAGGCGGCCACGGCCATCTCTTGACGGAGATCCTGAAGAGATATCCGGACGTTCATGGAACGCTATTCGATCTGGACCACGTCCTCGAAGGGGCTAAACCGCGGATTGCCGCCGCAGGCCTGGACGGCCGATGCCGCCTCGAATCCGGCGACTTCTTCACGGCCGTGCCTGCCGGCAGCGGCTATCTAATGAAGCACATCATCCACGATTGGAACGATTCACGCGCCCTTACGATTTTGCGGAACATCCATCGCGCCTCCGAACCGAGCGCGAAAGTAGTGCTCCTTGAAGCCGTTCTGACGACCGGCAACGAACCGCATTTCGCGAAGTGGCTCGACCTCGAGATGATGCTCTTGCCCGGAGGCCGGGAGCGCACAGCGGATGAATTCGCCGCTCTCTTCAAACAAGCGGGCTTCCAGCTGCGGAACATCTTTCCGACAAAGTCATCGCTGAACGTCATCGAAGCCGAAAAGATCTCCTGAACGGCGATTCGTCAGGTTTCAGCGAAGGGCCCGCGCCACGACGGAGTGCGCGGAGCTGTGGCACGCACCGCCGCGTTGAGATCGGCTGGACCTGGGATCGCTTGCGCCTGGCAGCACACCGCGATGATATGGACCGAAATACTTGCTTCGCCGGCGCGCTTTCGAGCGACTTGGCTGCATCCGCATTCAACTCCAGACTGAACTCCTGAACGAAAATCGCGCAGCGCGATTCGCCGTTTGGGGCAGCCGAGGAAGGTACCTTTCGGAACCAAACGATCGTGCCGCCGGGCGTATCCGCCACAACGTGTATTACAGTGTTGTGGATCGCGAGTGACCCGGCGAAAGTCCGCCCGCAAGCCAAGTTGGCCCGGCCCGAAGACATTCAGGAAACATGGCATCCCCTTCCCAACCGAGCAACCGCCGTCGCAGCGAGCGCGTGATGCTGCAAATTCCCGTGACGGTTCGCGCTGAATCCGCGAATCGGGTGCCGATGAAAGAAGAAACGCACACGCTCGTGGTCAATGCTCACGGAGGTCTGCTCAAACTCAAGATGGAAGTGCTCGCCGGCCAGCCATTGCTTTTGATCAATCCCTTGAACAAACGGCAAGAAAGTGCCCACGTTGTCCGGATCGAACAGCCCAGTCCGGATTACTTTGCCGTAGCGTTTGAGTTCGAGCGGCCCGCGCCCAGCTTCTGGCCGGTGGTTTTTCCGCCCGCCGATTGGGACCTTACGACATAAGCGAAGTGCTCCGTGACGAACGGTGGCTTGGCTCCACGCAGGTAGCTGCTACAGGCCTTTCCGAGTAAAGCTCTGCTGTACGGCTAAAAATCAAAAACCCTTGCCAGGCGTTCGCGCACAACTTTTTGGATCCCCTCGGGTTTATGCTAAATGCGAGGTCTTCGGGAGGAGTTTGGAATGCAGCATCCCAGTGTTCGCCGAACGGCACATGGAGCGCTCCTTGCGGCGGCAGTTCTGAGCGCGCTCGTACTCATCGGGTGCGATGACAATGTCCAGACCATTCGTGATTCCACCATTCCCGTCCGTAAGGGCATGACCTGGGCCTGGATGCCCGGCGCGCCACCGGCGAATCGCCAGTCCAGCGGCTCTGACAATAGGCCGGTCATCTCGCGCGACGTGATCGGCCGCGGAGGGAACGAAACGATTTCACGCGAGAATGATCCAGCGGTTGAGATCCAGCGTCGTGAACTTCGCGCGGAAATCGAGACGCAATTGAACGCGAAAGGCCTGACGCAAGTCAGCGATCCGGCCGCGGCTGACTTCGTTCTCACGTTTCGCTTTGCGGTACGGGGGCACAACGCAACCGTCCGTGAAGTCTATCCTGGTGGTTACGGCGGCCTTGTTTGCGGTCCTTTCGGTTGCGCGCCCGGATGGGGCTGGGGTTGGGGCTGGTATGGCTATGGTCCGCCAGCGGTGGTCTATCGTAATGTGCATTTCCGCGAAGGATTGTTTGTGCTGGATTTGTACCAGCAAGGGACAAAACACCTAGCCTATCAAGCTCGCGGCATCGAGCCCGCGCATCGCGGGCAATTCTCCCGCGATCAGATTCAAGATATGGTGCATGCCTTGCTCAAAGGGCTGAAAGTCAAAGGCTGAGCTCACAATCATTTTTTCCCTGGCGTCGAAGATAAATGGAAGCCCGGTGCGGAGCCGCACCGGGCTTGTTTTCTTTCCGCCATCGGGATTCCCGCCAAAGGAGGCCTGCATCGCCGGCGGTTCGGAATGGAGCTCTGAATTTGCGTTTGCCGGGGCTGCTTAAGCGGCGAGGTCCTGCGGCTGCGCCTGAGCTTGCTGAAGGATGTGTGCGGGGACTTTACGGAGTTCCCAAACGAGACCGCACCACGATAGCAACTTTAGAACGTAGTAGGTGATGTCGATCTCCCACCAGAAGAAGCCCTGGCGAGCGGAGGCCATATAGTGGTGATGATTGTTATGCCAGCCCTCACCGAGCGTCATGATGGCCAGCACCCAATTGTTCTTGCTCGTATCGGTCGTCTCGTAGCGACGTGAGCCGAAGAGATGCGACAGGGAATTGATGGTGAAGGTGTCGTGCCAGAGCAGCACGGTGCTCAGGCAGAAGCCCCAGATGAAGAGGGGCCAGCCGCCGATTAGGAAAATGACTGCCGCGAGAACCACTGGCGGCACCATGTGGTATTTGTTGAGCCAGCGGAGTTCGGGGAATTTGGCGAAGTCGGCAATGTAAATCAGGCGAGTCTCGTTGTAGCGGTCCGAAATGATCCAGCCGATATGCGACCAGAAGAAACCGAAGAGAGTCGGCGAATGCAGGTCGTCTTCCTGGTCCGAATAGCGATGATGGTGACGGTGATGCGCTGCCCACCAGAGTACGCCTTTCTGAGCGGAGGTCATGGCCATGAAGGCGATGACGAACTGAAAGGCGCGGCTGGTCTTGAATGAGCGATGCGAGAAATAGCGATGATAGCCAGCGGTAACCCAGAACATCCGGCCGGCGAGCAACGCAAGGCACGCCACGGGGTAATACCAATGGAAGGGCAGAAAGAAGATCGCGACAGCGGCGAGGTGCACCAGCGCAAAGGGCATGGCGTGGAAGACCCGGATGCGTGCTCCATTTGGCAGGGGGATCGACAGCGCTCGTGAGACCATCCGGACCGTTTCCTTCGCGTCTCCCGACGCTCGTTGGAATTCTGCGAGCGCGAGACCAAAACGGCGGCAGGCCACGACTCAGCTTTCCCAGTGTACGAGCGCGTGGAAAAGCGGTCAA
>DASRCZ010000042.1:0-7932 GCA_035652855.1 Candidatus Acidiferrum sp. | reverse complement strand
GCCATTCACGCGGATGCGTTCATTGATTCGTTCGAGGTGCGGCGAGGTGTTCAGGCCCGTGCGCAATCCCGCGCGTCGCAAAATCGATTCCAGAAAAGCCGCGGTCGAGCCTTTGCCGTTCGTTCCCGCTATGTGCGCCGTCGGATACGCGCGCTGCGGCCGCCCTAGCCGCTCCGCCAGCACACGAATATTTTCCAGGTCAAATTTCGCCGCCGCTGGTTGCGTCGGCGCCGCCAGCTCCCGCCCCAGCGTCAGCAGGTACCGTACCGCCTCGTTGTAGTTCATGTGTTAATCAGGATGTCAGTTTCGCCGTGGCGTTGCGGCCGCCGTTTTCTGAGGCGGCGTTCCCCGATTCGTTCGCATTCAGCTCATCAACAAATCGAGCGTTGACGCGATATATGCTTTCAGTTCCTTCCGCGGCACCACCGCGTCCAAAAATCCATGCTCCAGCAAAAATTCCGACCTCTGAAATCCTTCCGGCAGCTTCTGCCGTATGGTCTGCTCGATCACGCGCGGGCCCGCAAATCCAATCAGCGCGCCCGGTTCCGCGATGTTGAGATCGCCGAGCATCGCGAAGCTCGCCGTCACACCGCCCGTCGTCGGATCGGTCAACACGGAAATGTAGGGCAGCTTCTCGTCATCCATGCGCGCCAGCGCCGCCGAGACTTTCGCCAGTTGCATCAGGCTAATCGTTCCCTCCATCATGCGTGCGCCGCCCGAGCATGAGACTACAATCAGCGGCTGCCGCGTCGCGATCGCCATTTCGATCCCGCGGGTCACCTTTTCACCGACCACCGCTCCCATGGATCCGCCGATGAAGCCGAACTCCATCGCGCAGCAGATCACCGGCCGCCCGTTCAGTTGCCCTTCGGCCGTAATGATCGCGTCGTTCATTCCCAGCTTTTTCTGTGCTTCCTTGATCCTTTTTGCGTAAGGCTTGGTGTCCACGAACTTCAGCGGATCCGTCGAAGTCATTCCGGCGTCGTGCTCGGTCCAGCCTCCGTCGAAAAGCATCTCGAGCCGCTGTTTCGCGCCCATCTTGAAATGGAATTGGCACTTCGGGCACACGAACAGATTTGCCTCGAGGTCCTTGCGAAACACAATCGTCCGGCAGGATTCGCACTTGGTCCACAGCCCCTCCGTGCGAACGCGCCGCTCCTCCGGAGGCGTCGACTCCTCAATCCCCTTCTTTACTCTCTTAAACCAAGTCATATGAAATATGCGCGCCCGCGGAATCGTTTTGGCGCCTCGCTTACCTTCGAGGCTGCTCTTTGTGCGAAGCCCATTGCCGTCAATGGCGAGTCACCGCAAGAAGTCACGACTCGCCGCACCGGGCGCCGGTCGCCGCCTCAATAGTCTATCCCACGCTGCGCCAAAATGCCCTTCGTGTACGGATGCTTCACTTCCTTCATCTCGGTGACCAAATCCGCCAGTTCCAGCAGCTTCGGATGCGCGTTCCGCCCCGTACAGATCACGTGAACGCGCTCGGGCCGGTTCCGCAGGGCCTCCACCACCGCCTCCGCGTCGAGCATCTTGTAGCTAATCGTGTAATTGATTTCGTCGAGAACAACCAAATCATAAGTGCCGCTGTAAATCGCGGCTCGCCCAGCCTCCCAGCATTCCTCTGCCAGCTTGATGTCCTCTGGATCCGTTTCCGCTCCGCCAATCTTCACGAATCCGCGGCCCATGGGCCGGATTTCAAACTTGTCGTCGCCGAGCATCTTCGCTGCATCCAGCTCGCCGTAGTGCCACGACCCCTTGATGAACTGCACCATCAACACGCGCAGCCCCTGCCCGGCCGCGCGAAAGGCTGTTCCGAGCGCGCAAGTCGTCTTTCCCTTGCCCGGCCCCGTATAAACAATCAGCAATCCCTTTTGATCCGTCATTCTCGCTTTTACGCTCCATTCGACACGACCGCGCCGCAACGCGACATCTTCTCCGCGCTATTCCAAGCCGAGCCTCTCGACCAGGTGCCGGACCGAGGTCCGCACCGTCTCCAGCGAACGCTCTGACAGCTTCGATTTCAGCGGAGCTTTCGCGTCCCGCACAATTATCCACACGCCCGGCCGGTACACTTCGTCGTCGCCCGGGCAAATCGCACCCGTGAACTGCGTGATTTGCAAGTCCGTCTTGCTCAACAATTCCGTCAGCACGCCACGGCCGTCGTCAATCAAATCGCGGAATCCCTGTGAGACCAGAATCCCGTCCACGTCGCGAGGCGTGGGCTGCTCGATCTGTTCCAGGTCGTAGTCCGGCAGCGGCTTCGTCAGCGGAATCTCCACTGTGGCGGAAGGCTGCTCCTCATCCGCCTCTATGCGTATCGCCATAGGTCTTCCGTTGTACACGCTTCCCGCCGTTTTTTCCAAATCGTTGCGGAGGGGGCCGCCGCTGCGATGCTCCAGGCATGCGCTGCGCCGCCGCGGAATTCTGGCATCGGCGCAATCCTATTTGGGATAAGGACTCCCATGGAGGATGGCGAAGGCGCGATAGAGCTGCTCCGCGAGCATCGCGCGCGAGAGCTCGTGCGAGTAGGTCATCGCGCCGAGGGAAATCTGCCGCGGCACGCGCTTCCGTAACTCATGGGGAAAGCCGTCCGCGTCCCCGCAGACAAAAATTAGCTCGCGTGTTCCGCGATCGCGCTGCTCGCCAATCCATTTCGCGAAAGCCAGCGAATCGAGCGCCTCTCCCGCCGCGTCCAGCAGGACCGGGATCGCAGCGCGGTCGGCATCGAGTTTGTGCAGCGCCGCCTCGCCGCTGCGCATTTCCGTTACTTCAATCCGGCAGAAGCGTCCCACCCGCTTCAGGTAATCATCAATGAGGGCGCGCAACTCGGGCCGCCGCGTTTTCCCGAGCATAAGCAATCGAATCTTCATCCTGATGGCGCCAGCGTTCCTGCCTGCGCTCGGATCCTCCTTTACCGCAACCCGTACTTCTTCCGTTTCTCCAACAGAGTCTTCCGGCTGATGCCCAAAATCTCCGCCGAGCGGCTGATCTGAAATCGCGTCGCTTCCAGAGTGGCAGCAATCACTTCGCGTTCGACTTCTTGGAGCGATTTCAATCCGGCAAGGGTTCGCGCCGGGCCCGTCGCGCTGCGCACGCTCTCGGGGAAGTCATCCGGCCCGATTGTCTCACTCCTGCCAAAGACGATTGCGCGCTCGAGCGCATTGCGCAACTCGCGCACGTTGCCGGGCCAGGGATAGGCGGTGAGCATTCGTGCGGCGGGTTCGCTCAGCTTCGTATTCGGCTTCGCATGAATGGCGCGCAACGATACCAGCAAGTGCTCGGCGAGCGGCAGGATGTCGCCGCGCCGCTCGCGCAGCGGCGGCACGATCAGCATCAGGACGTTCAGCCGGAAAAACAGATCCTCGCGAAAACTGCCTGCCTTCACGGCGGCAGGCAAATCCACGTTTGTCAGCGCCACGAGTCGCGCCTCGATCCGCAATGATTCCGTCCCGCCGAGCCGCTCGAATTTCCGCTCCTGGAGCACGCGCAGCAGCTTGCCTTGTCCTTCCGGGGAAAGAGCCGCGACTTCGTCCAGCACGATCGTGCCGTTGCCGCCAAGTTCGAGCCGCCCGAGTTTGCGCTCGACGGCGCCGGTGAAGGCACCGCGCTCGTGTCCGAAAAGTTCGCTCTCAACCAGATGCGGCGGCAGGCTGGCGCAATCAATTTTCAGGAATGGCGCGTCACGCCGGGGACCAAATTCGTGGATATAGCGCGCAAGGTGATCCTTGCCGGCGCCGCTTTCCCCGGTGATGAGCAGCGTCGTCGGCGTGGCGGCGACTTTTTCCGCGAGTTCCAGCAATCGCGCCGACGCCGGGTCTTGTGCGATCCACGGCAGCCGCTCCGTGCTCATGCAGCGCTCACCTTCGGCTTCACCCCGAAGCTGCTTCATCCATTGACGGCAATTCAGCGAGCCCCGCTGAAACGGCGGCATCCGGCTGGTCGGGAATCTCCAGTTTCGGGGCGGCGCGCCACAATCGCTCGAGGTCATAGTAGCGCCGGCCCTGTTCGCTGAAGACGTGCAAAATGAATCCCCCGAAATCGAGCAGCGCCCAGTCCGCCGAGCGGTGACCTTCGCGATGCTCCGGCTCGCGCTTCAGCTCCTTCCAGAGCTGCTCTTCCACTTCCGTGCAAATGGCTTGCACCTGCGGCGTGCTGAAGCCTGTGCAAATCACGAAGTAATCCGTGAACGTTTTCAGTTCGCTCAAGTCGATGACGGTAATGGCGGATGCTTTTTTGTTTTGCGCTGCCTCGATGGCAAGGCGCACGCTTGGCGGCAACGTGTCGAATTTCACCGGTATAGACCTTGCTTGAAAATGTATTCCTCGACGCGCGCGGAGACAAGTCCGTGAATGGATTGGCCGCGCGCAACTCGTTTGCGGATGTCTGTAGCAGAGACTTCGCTGGCCACGTTTTCCAGAAGATACACGCTCGTCTTATGAAGATGCGCCACCACGGGCGATGGATTCGAGGCCTCTCCTTCCTCCTTGCGCGCCGCTTGCCGGGAGATCAAGTCGGGAGGAATCACGAGGCGCAGCGCCTCCATGCGGATACCGGGCCGGTTGGCCACAAGGAAGTCGCAGAGACCGAGCAGCGTTTCATATTCCTTCCACATGGGGATATCGAGAAAAGCGTCTGCCCCGACCATAAAAAAAATACGGTCGCCGGGCGAGTGATGCGTGTGGCGGAAGTAGCGGACCGTATCCACGGAGTAGTGCAGTTGCGTGCCGCTGAAATCATCGCCCGCTTCGGCAAGCGAAGGCACGAAGTGGGGATGGTCAATGCAGGCAAGGGCCAACATAGCGAAGCGATGCGGAAAGGGAGCGAGGTGCCGCTTGAGCTTATGCGGGGGGCGGCTGGCGGCAACGAAATGAATTTCATCGAAATTAAAGCGCCGGTCGGCGGCGCGGGCCACGGCGAGGTGCCCATTGTGAATCGGATCGAAGGAGCCGCCGAAAATGGCGATCCGGCGGGGATGATGTTTCGCGGCGGTGCGGTGCGCCTGCGCTGTCGTCAATGCGCCTCCCGAGAGGATGTCGAGCTGCTGGAGGTATTTTCGGCCGATGCACCCGGCAAGTCCAGAGCGGAGTCGTGCGGAGTTTTCGGAACCTGATCGAGGGCGTCCGCGATTGAGCGAACGAGTTCGCGCACTCCTTCGCCCGTGGCCGCGGAGATGGAATAGAACGGAAGCTTCCGCTGCTTGCAAAATTCCTTAAGCTCCTCGAGGCGAGTGCGGTCCGACGTGGCGTCAAGTTTGCTCGCCGCCACGATCACTGGCTTTGCCGCAAGCGTTTCACTGAAGGCGCGCAATTCATTGGAAATCACTTCAAAAGAGCGGATGGGATCGGCGTCGTTCGCGTCGCTCGTGTCAACAAGATGGACGAGCAGCCGCGTGCGTTCTACGTGACGCAGAAACCGGAAGCCGAGTCCCGCGCCCTCGTGCGCTCCTTCGATCAGCCCTGGCAGATCCGCCACGACGAAGGTGCGGCCCAATTCGCGTCCTTCCTTCCCCGTTCCGCCGTCCGCATTCACCACGCCAAGATTCGGTTCGAGCGTGGTGAAAGGATAGTTGGCGATTTTCGGGCGTGCCGCGGAAATCACGGAAATGAGAGTGGATTTGCCCGCGTTCGGCAAGCCGATAAGGCCGGCGTCGGCGAGCAATTTGAGTTCGAGCCGCAGATGACGCTCTTCGCCGGGGGTGCCTTCCTCGTGCTCGCGGGGTGCCTGATGCCAGGGCTTGGCAAAATGCTGGTTGCCGCGTCCCCCGCGTCCGCCGTGCGCGACGAGCACCCGCTGGCCGGGCGCGGCGAGGTCCGCTAGCATCTCGCCCGTAATGTCGTCGTAAGCGAGCGTGCCCACGGGCACTTGCAGAATCAGGTCGGCCCCGGAATGCCCCGTGCAGTTCGAGCCTTCGCCGTGGCGGCCGCGGTCAGCCCTGAATTCCCGGTTGTACCGATAACGCAGCAGCGTGTTGTCGTTGGGATTGGCTTCGAGATAAATGCTCCCGCCATTGCCGCCATCGCCGCCGGAAGGACCGCCCCGCGGAACGAATTTCTCGCGGCGAAAGGCGACGCACCCGTTGCCGCCGGCGCCGGCCCTCACGAAAATCTTTGCTTCATCAACAAACACGGCAGGATGCTACTCCGAGTTGCGGCGCTGGCGGAAATTTCACCGCGGCATCGCGGGCTGTTCGAATGGGGCGCAGCAGTGCCGCCTTCCCACAATGGAATCTACAATGGAATAACAAATCGCGCAGATCAAAATTGGCGAGCTCCAGGCGAGACTGCACGCGAGAAAGTGGAAAACCCTCGCGGCTAATTCGCGGCTGGGGACTGCCCGGCAGGCTGAATACTGATGAAGCGGCCGTGGCGTCCCTTATCCTCGAACTTGACGTAGCCGGTGACAAGCGCGAAGAGCGTATCGTCCTTGCCCTGCCCCACGTTTTCTCCGGCGCGGTGCTTCGTGCCACGCTGGCGTACGAGGATCGTGCCCGCGTTCACGAGTTGGCCGCCGAAGCGCTTGACGCCGAGCCTCTGGCCATGCGAATCGCGGCCATTGGTCGAGGAGCCGCCGCCTTTTTTGTGAGCCATCGCGAAGTTCCTTCCAAAATCCAAATTCCAAATTCGAGAAGCGCCCGCTTGGTTTTATCCCGCCGAACGCCAAAACTCTGCTTGCTGCAAGAGCTGCTCGGACCAAACGCCCGGCTGCCCGCGCGGCGGGAGCGGCTACAGCTTGATTTCGCCGACTTGGACAGCCGTGTAATTCTGCCGGTGTCCGCGCTGAATCTTATACTGATTCGTCTTCTTGTACTTCAACACCGTAAGCTTGGGGCCGCGGCCCTGGCGAACGATTTTGCCCGTCACGCTCACCTTTGACGCCTCGTCGCCAACGAGAAGGCGCTTGTCGTCGGTGTGGACGGCCAGCACGGAGCCAAACTTGACCTGCTCGCCGACGTCGCCCTGAACACGCTCGACCCGTATAGTGTCGCCGGGAGCGACACGATACTGCTTCCCCCCGGACTGAATCACGGCGTACATCTTTCCTCCAAGAGCTAGAGACAAACGCTAATTATACGGAGGGAATCCCGGCAGGGTCAACGAAATCCCTTTGGACCTCGAACCCTCTGTAAACCTTGACGGGGAATCGTCATATAGTACGGCAGTCTGGAGTGGGCGAATGGGATTTGTGGAGCTTGCCGAATCCGCGCACGCGGATGGGGTTCGGCCCGTGCGAATTCACTACCGGGAGGCCGGGCGCGGACGGACCGTGGTGTTCCTGCACGGAGGCTGGGGATATGGCGTGTATCCGATCGAGCGGCAGGTCCAGGCCTTTGGAAGCCAGGTCCGGTTTTTTATGCCGGATCGCTCGCGCTACGGGCAATCATCGCGAACCGCCGGGGAGATGCCCGTTGATTTTCACCAGCGCGCGGCTCGCGAGACGCTGGCGCTGCTGGATGCGCTAGCGATCGGCCGAGCGATCTTTTGGGGGCACAGCGACGGAGCGGTGATTGCGGCCATGATCGCATTGATGGCGCCCGAACGATGCGAGCGGCTGGTGCTCGAAGCGTTTCACTATTACAAAAACAAACCGAACTCACGGCGGTTCTTCGAGCGCTTTTCGGCGCATCCGGAGCATCTCGGCGAGAAGACGCAAGAAGCGCTAGCTGCGGATCACGGCCAGGACTGGCAGGAAGTGGTTTCGCGGAATTGCGCGGCGTGGATACGCATCGCCGATGGCGCCCGGCCGTGCACCGAGGATCTGTACGACGGGCAACTCGGGCGGCTCGCCGTGCCCGCGGTTTTCGTGCACGGAGCGCTCGATCCGCGAACGGAGGCGGGCGAAATGGAAGCAGTGCGCGGAGTGTTGCCGCGATCTGAGATTCGGATGCTGAGAAGCGGGCAGCACAGCCCGCACAGCGAACCATCGGCCTGG
>DASRCZ010000041.1:0-5225 GCA_035652855.1 Candidatus Acidiferrum sp. | reverse complement strand
TTTCGCGCCACTTCGTTTGTCGACGTCTGGTCGCCCATGCGGGTCATTCGCGGCGACCGCGTGCTCTGGCTCGCCGTGCTCGGCAATACCTACTTCTTTTTTGTCGGCGCGCTGCTGCAATTCAACATCGTCCTCTATGGTCAGGACGCGCTGCGTCTCGATTCCATTCACGGTTCGGTCCTCTCCGCCGCCATCGCCATCGGCATCGGCTTTGGCAGCGTGGCTGCCGGATTTCTTTCCGGCGGAAAAATTGAATATGGCTTGATTCCGCTCGGCTCGGTTGGCATGACTCTCCTGGGCCTGGCCTTGGCCATCCCCGGTTTGTCTTTCTCCGCTGTTGCCGTGTTGCTGGCTTGCCTCGGCTTCACCGGCGGCTTCTTCATCGTACCGATCAGCGCCCTCATCCAGCACTTGCCGGAAGAGCGCCACAAGGGCATTGTCCTCGGTGCGGCCAACTGGTGGTCCTTCGTCGGAGTGGCCGCCGCATCCGGCGTCTACTACGTCCTTTCGCATTGGGCGCACCTGCATCCTCGCTCGATCTTTCTGTGGGCTTCCATCGCCACCCTCGCGGCCACGGCCTTCTTGCTCTGCCTGCTTCCGGATGCGTTGTTACGGCTGTTCCTTTGGCTTGCCACTCACACTCTCTATCGCCTCAGCGTCAGCGGCCGCGAAAACGTGCCGGCCCGCGGCGGCGCATTGCTCACCCCCAATCACGTCTCGATGGCCGATGCCGTTTTTCTCATCGCCTCGCTCGCCCGCCCCGTTCGCTTCCTCATGTTCAAGGGCTCGTACGAGCATCCTCTCGTCAAGCCCTTCGCGAAAATTCTTGGTGTCATTCCTATCGCTTCCGATCAAGGCCCGCGGGAAATGATTCACTCTCTTCGCGAGGCCACCGAGGCGTTGCGCAATGGCGAACTCGTCTGCATTTTCCCCGAAGGCCAGATGACTCGCATCGGCCAAATGCTTCCATTTCGCCGCGGCATGGAGCGCATCGTCAAAGGCGCCGCCGTCCCCATCATTCCCGTCAGTCTCGATGGCGTGTGGGGCTCCGTCTTTAGCTTCTCCGGCGGCCGCTTTCTTTGGAAATTTCCAAAGCGCATCCCCTGCCCGATTCGCGTCACCTTCGGCAAGTCCATGCCCGCGACGGCCACGGCGCAGCAGATTCGCCAGGCCGTCCAGGACTTGAGCGCGGACGCCTTTGCTCGCCGCAAATCGCTAATGCAAACGCTCCCGCGCTCCTTCATCCGCGCCGCGCGCCGCTACCCCTTCCGTTTTTCCATGGCCGATGGGCAAACGCGCGAAGTTACGTTTCTCGGTACGCTCGCGCGGGCCGTTTTGCTCGCGCGCCGCTTGCGCAAACATTGGGCAGGCCAGGAAATGGTCGGCGTCCTTCTCCCGCCCTCGGTTCCCGGTGCGCTGGTGAATTTGGCCGCGATGCTCCTCGGCAAAGTGCCCGTAAATCTCAATTACACGGCAAGCAACGAGACGCTCGCCTCCTCCGCCGGGCAATGCAGCCTGAAAACCGTAGTGACCGCGCGCGTTTTCCTCGAAAAAGTCCGCCTCCGGCCGCCCGCCGAACCCATTTTCATCGAGGACGTCGCCAAAGATACCGGCTTTGCGGAACGCCTTGGCGCTTTCCTTGCCGCGGTTCTTCTTCCCGCCCGCTCGCTCATGAAACACGCCGGCTGCCAGCGTCTCCCTTCTCTCGATGATACCGCCACCATCATCTTCTCGAGCGGTTCCACCGGCGACCCGAAAGGCGTCATCCTCACCCACTACAACATCGCTTCCAATGTCGAGCAGCTCAACCAGGTTTTCATGCTCCACGCGGAGGACCGCATCCTCGGCATCCTTCCCTTTTTCCACTCCTTCGGCTTCACCGGCACCCTATGTCTCCCGGCTGCCGCCGCCATCGGTGTTGTCTTCCATCCCAATCCACTGGACGCCCGCTTCATCGGCGCGCTCGTTCGCTCGTACTCCCTAACCATCCTTCTCGCCACTCCCACCTTTCTTAACGCCTACACCCGCCGCTGCGAACCGGAGGATTTCGGCAGCTTGCGGTTGGTTATGGCTGGCGCGGAAAAACTTCCGGAACGCGTCTCGGTCGCCTTCGAGGATCGTTTCGGCATCCGCCCGCTCGAAGGTTATGGCTGCACCGAATGCTCCCCCGTCGTCACCGTCAATCGTGGCGATTTCCGTGCCGCCTCCTTCCGCCAGGTCGGGGCGAAGCGCGGCAGCATCGGCCATCCGCTTCCGGGCATCACCGTCAAGATCATCGATCCTGAAACGCTCCAGCCCCTCGGCGTCGGCCAACCGGGCTTGTTGCTTTTGCGTGGCCCGAACGTCATGCGCGGCTATCTTCACAAGCCGGAGGAGACCGCCGCCGTCCTGCAAGATGGCTGGTACAACACCGGCGACATTGCCACTGTGGATGAAGACGGATTTCTCCGCATTACCGACCGCCTCAGCCGCTTCAGCAAAATCGGCGGTGAAATGGTGCCTCACAGGAAAGTCGAGGATTTGCTCCAGGAACTCGCCGGCCTTTCCGAGCAAACCTTCGTCGTTACCTCCGTGCCCGATGAAAAGAAAGGCGAGCGGCTGATGGTCCTGCACACACTGGAAGAACCTCAGCTCGAGGAATGCCTCAAGAAACTCGCCCAATCCGAACTGCCTGCTCTCTGGCGTCCTCGCCCGGACCAGTTCCTCCGCGTGGAAGCGCTGCCCTATCTCGGTACCGGCAAGCTTGATCTCCGCAAAGCCCGCGACATCGCGCTGCAAACCGCGCAGCAGCAGAGCGTCTAATGCCTGCTCTCGATCATCCGCCGGCGCCCGTCGCTCCGTCGCCCGGAAACGCGCGCCGGACGCTCACGTACGCGGTTCTGATCCGCGTCCTCATCACCGCCGGCTTTCTTGCCATTTGGTTCTGGACGCAGTCCCTCATTGGTGCCCGCCCCCTCTCCGCCGCCGGCATCGAGGACAGGCTGCACAGCCTCACCGCCGTGCTCAACGCCTATCTGCTCCAGAATCCCCGCGCTGCCAGCGCTCTATTAATGCTCAGCTCCTTCTTCATTGACCTGCTCGGCGTTTTCCTGCTCGCCCGCTGGATTTTCGGCCCCTCTGTCCGTCCATTCCTCGGCCTGGTGTTGCTCATGCTCCTTCGCCAGTTCATCCAGGCGCTCGTTGTTCTTCCCGCTCCCCCGCACATGATTTGGCGCGATCCAGGCTTCCCCTCCCTGTTCGTCACCTACTCCGTCGCCAACGATTTCTTTTTCTCCGGACATACCGCCATTGCCGTTTTCGGAGCCATCGAACTCGCGCGTCTCAAACGCCCACTGCTCACCGCGGTTGCCGTGCTGATTGCCGCGTTCCAAATCGCCGCCGTCATCGTTCTTCGCGCTCATTACACGATGGACGTCGTCACCGGCATCCTTGCCGCGCTCTGTGTCGCGCAATTCGCCTCCCGCCTCGCCGCTCCGCTCGACCGCCTCCTCGCGCCCCGTTCGTAGCCTTGCCCGCCTCTCGGCCTGGTCGTCAGGATCGCGCCCGCTTGACACTCGCGCCGCCGCGGTGTTATCTCCTTCGCCCTGCAAGGAGGCACGCGCCATGAAGCTTTCTGCGCTCTCAACATTTGTTGCACTTTCCTGCCTCAGCTTCGCCGTTCCCCAACCCGCAAGCGCGCAGGATTCCTCCCACAAGCTTTCCGCCATGGATGAATTTCAGCTTCAGCTTCCTTCCGATCCGCAAATCTCCCCGGACGGCAAGCAAATCGTTTACGTCCGGCGCTTCGCCGATCCCATGACCGACCGCCGCTATTCCAACCTCTGGATCATCAACGCCGAAGGCACCGATCACCGCCCCCTTACCACCGGCAATCGCAACGACAGCTCGCCCCGCTGGTCTCCTGACGGCACACGCATCGCGTATCTCTCCGATGCCGATGGCAAGCCGCAGATTTATGTCCGCTGGATGGATTCCGGCCAGGTTGCTCGCATCACCAATCTCGAGCAGGCCCCCGAAGCGATCGCCTGGTCTCCCGACGGCAAGTGGCTCTCTTATTCCGCCCTCGTCCCAGGAAAGGGCCCGCATCTCGCCGATCTTCCCGCTCCTCCCGCCGGCGCCAAATGGGCCGAGCCTGCTTCCGCCTACGACCGCACCATCTACCGCTTCAACGGTGCCGGTTACCTTAAGCCCGGCTTCATGCAAATCTTCGTTGTCAGCGCCGAAGGCGGCGCTCCTCGCCAGGTCACCAACGGCCAATTTGCCAATGGCGGCAACGAATTTGGTCCCACGCGCGCTTCCTGGACCCCCGATGGTAAATTCCTCATTGTCTCCGCCAATCGCCACCCAGAGTCCGATCACGAATCCTTCGACACCGAAATCTACGAATTTGCCGTCGCCGATGGCTCTCTTCGCGCCCTAACCCACCGCAAAGGGCCCGATAACAATCCCGTCGTCTCTCCCAATGGAAAATGGATCGCCTACACCGGCTTCGACGACCGCTATCAGGGCCACCAGACCACCAAGCTCTGCCTCATGAGCCGCGATGGCGCCGGCGCAAAATCCATCTCCGAGAAGCTCGATCGCGACGTCCAGTCTCCCGAATGGGCCCCAGACAATTCCGGCCTCTACTTTACGTACAACGACCAGGGCGATACCAAGCTCGGCTTCTGCTCAACGGACGGCGCCTGCAAGCAAGTCGCGGAGCATGTCGCCGCGGCCACCTCCGCTTATGGCGGCGGTTCTTTCTCCGTCTCTCACTCGGGAATCCTTGCTTACACCTATGGCCGCAGCGATCTGCCGGGCGATATCGCCATCTCCAATATGGGCGCGACCAGAGTCCTTACTTCGCTCAACCAGGACCTCCTCCTGCAAAAGAAGCCCGGCCACGTCGAGGAAATCTGGTACGAATCCTCAAAAGACCATCGCAAGATTCAGGGCTGGATCGTCCATCCCCCCGATTTCGATCCCGCGAAAAAATACCCCCTTATCCTCGAAATCCACGGCGGCCCTTTCGGCGACTATGGCGACCGCTTCGATTTTGAAAAACAAGTCTGGGCCTCCCTGGGCTACGTCGTCCTCTACACCAACCCGCGCGGCAGCACCGGCTACGGCGAGGAATTTGCCAATCTGATTCACCACGCCTACCCCGGCGATGATTTCTACGACCTCAACAGCGGCGTTGACGCCGTCATCGCCAAGGGCTACATCGATCCCAGCCACCTTTA
>DASRCZ010000040.1:0-4135 GCA_035652855.1 Candidatus Acidiferrum sp. | reverse complement strand
AGACTTGAGGCACGGACGCGCGACACGCGAGCGCAAGCTGGCTGTCTGCGCAGGAGGCGCGCATCTGGAGCCAGCGGACCGCGCGGAAGTGCTCGCGGTGCTGGCGAGCGACTCCGACGAGATGATCGCGGAGCGCGCGCGAGAGGCGCTGCTCTCGCAACCGCTGGAATCTTTCCTGGAAGCGCTAAGACGCGAGCATCCGCCGGCGGCGCTCTTTTCCTACGCGGCAAAGAACCTTGCGGACAAGCCGGGAATCGGCGAAGCGCTGGTACAGAACAAGAATTGCGCGGCGGAACACCTGGTGCCGGTGGTGCGGCATCTCTCCGCGCTGGGTATTCAGGCGTTGATGGAGGAGCTGGACCGCGTGAGCGAGTCGCCGGCGCTGGCGGCGGCTCTGGAGCATTCGACCGCTCTGACCGCGGATCAGAAAAATCAACTGCACGAGTTGCGCAGCGAAAGCGTGCCGGGCGAGGAGCCGGCGCTTGCCGAGGCGGCGGCCGCGGCGGAGCCGGACGAGGGCAAGCGGCAGACGCTGCTGCAACGCATTTCCAAGATGACGGTGTCGCAGCGCGTGCAATTTGCGATCAAAGGCGGCTCGGAAGCGCGGCGCACACTGATCCGTGACACGAACAAAGTGGTGCAGCGCGCGGTGCTGCAATCCCCGCGGCTGACGGACCAGGAAGTGGAAGCGTTCGCATCCATGTCCAACCTGACCGATGAAATTCTGCGGCTGATTGCGAACAACCGGAACTTCCGGAAGAACTACGCGGTGGTGCGCAACCTGATGAACAATCCGAAGACGCCGCTGGATGTTTCGCTACACATGCTGCCGCTGGTGAATGCGATTGACCTGAAAAAGCTGACCACCAATAAGAACATTCCGGAGACGCTGCGGACGACGGCAATGAAGCTGCAGCGGACTCGCACCGAGCAAAAGAAGTAGCCATCCGAGCCGGCTCGAGGTTTCCTTCCGAAAATCGACTTGAAATAGAATGGGGCGGGGAGATTGCGCATGAGGACGAATGCGGCTCGATTCGGCAGTTTCTGGCTGGCGGCGCTCTGCGTACTGTTGTCCGCGGGTTTCGCTCGGGAGCGGCAGGCACGGGCAGGCGCGGATGAGGCGAAGGGCGGCGAGCCATGGAGTGCGGCGGAGACGGTCAGCGCCGAGGATCTCCATCGCGAACTGACCAGCAAGAACGGGCAACGGCCAGAGATTGTGTACGTCGGATTCCGCACGCTGTTTGCGGGCGGCCATATCCCAGGCGCGACGTTTCACGGGACGGCTTCGAGACCCGAAGGGCTCGAAGAGCTGAGAAACTGGGCAAGCAGCCAGCCGCGAACGGCAAACGTGGTGCTCTATTGCGGCTGCTGCCCTTTCGAGCGCTGCCCCAACGTCCGGCCTGCCTACGCGGCGCTGCACGCGATGGGGTTCCGGAAAGTACGTGTGCTGATTTTGCCGACAAGTTTCGCCGCGGACTGGGCAGGCAAGGGATACGCCATCGAGAAGGGAATGTAGCGCGGGCAGAGCGGGCACCCACCGGCGAGAGAGATGGTCTTGACTCTTGTTGGCCGCGCGCATCATCCAGGTCCGGCTTGCCGCCGGAGTTGCGGAAGCAATACACTTGCAGAGCGCACCATCTGAAATGCCGGCATGAATGAATAGACCGGACCGGCGCTTTGCCTCGATGCGGGAAGGCGGGCGCTTTCCATATCGGGAACTTTCCACGTCAAGGAGAAGAGCATGGCCACCACGGAAACCCGGCTGAAACACGGCGAATTCAGGAATGAGCCGTTTGTTGATTTCTCGAAACCTGAAAACCGGCGGGCGATGGAAGAGGCACTGAAGAAGGTGGCCTTGGAATTCGGGCAGGAGTACCCGATGTACATCGGGGGACAGAAGGTGACGACGACGGCGAAAATGACTTCGACGAATCCGTCACGGCCGTCACAAGTATTGGGGGTGGTGCAGTCCGCGTCGGCGGAAGATGCAAATCAGGCGGTCGAGGCGGCAGCCAAGGCGTTTGAGAGCTGGAAGCGCGTGCCAGCCGAGCAGCGGGCCGAATGCCTTTTCCGGGCGGCGCAGATTGTTCGCGAGAGAAAATTCGAGATTTCCGCGTGGATTTGCCATGAAGTGGGCAAGTCCTGGGTGGAAGCAGACGCGGACACGGCGGAAACAATTGATTTCTGCGAATTCTACGCGCGGGAGATGCTGCGGCTGGCGGGTCCTCAGCCGGTGACGCCGATGAAGGGAGAGAAAAATTTTCTCGTTTACATTCCCCTGGGTGTAGGAGCGGTGATTCCACCGTGGAATTTTCCCGCGGCGATTGCGACCGGCATGAGCGTAGCGGCGCTGGTGACGGGGAACACGGTGGTCTTGAAGCCTTCCGAGGAATCTCCCATCATTGCGGCGAAGATGGTGGAAATCCTCTACGAAGCCGGCATTCCGAAGGACGCGCTGAACTTCATCACAGGAGCCGGGGAGGTCGCCGGAGACGCACTCGTGAAGAACCCGAAGACGCGCTTCATCGCGTTTACGGGATCGAAAGAGGTGGGACTGCTAATCAGCGAAGCTGCGGGGAAGCGCGCGCCGGGCCAGCTCTGGATCAAACGGGCCGTGCTCGAGATGGGCGGGAAAGATTCGACAATCGTCGACGAGGAAGCGGATCTCGATGCCGCCGTGGAAGGCGTGGCGCAAGCCGCCTTCGGCTATCAGGGCCAGAAGTGCTCGGCGTGTTCACGCGCCATCGTCTCAGAGAGAGTTTACGACGCATTTCTGGAAAAGCTGGTGGAGCGGACGAAAAAAGTGACGGTCGGGCCGAGCGACGATCCGAACAACTACATGGGGCCGGTGGTGAGCGAAACGGCGCTGAAGAGCATTCTCGGGTACATCGACGTGGGTAAAAAAGAAGGCAAGCTCCTGCTGGGAGGGGCCCGCGCTCCAGGCGAGGGCTATTTCGTGCAACCGACGATTATCGCGGATGTAGATCCGAAGGCACGGATCGCGCAGGAGGAAATTTTTGGCCCGGTGCTGGCGGTGATCAAGGCGAAGAATTTTGAAGAGGCGCTGGAGATCGCGAACAACACGGAGTTTGGGCTTACGGGCGCGGTCTATTCCCGAAACAAAGAAAAGCTGCGGAAGGCGGAGGAGTCCTTCCACGTGGGCAATCTTTATCTCAATCGGAAATGCACGGGAGCGATGGTGGGCGCGCATCCTTTCGGGGGATTCAATATGTCGGGGACGGATTCGAAGACGGGCGGGCCGGATTATTTGCTGCACTTCCTTCAGGGCAAATCGATCGCGGAAAAAATCAGCTAGGATCGTGACCGGCCGGTGGCGAGTAAGGCGGCGAAAGATCGAGAGTAAGCGCGAGGCTCAGGGCCGGCGCGAGGGACTTACCGAAACCAGCTTCAAGACGCGAAAAACCGGATAGCTCAAGATGAGAATGCCGAGCGCGAGCAATGCGGGGCTCGGCGGCCAGAGTTTGCCGGTCGAGGCAGCGCTGCTGAGATCCGTCACAACCGAGGCAACCAGAAAGGCCACCGAGGCGATGAGCGCGATGCCGGTAGTCCAGGGGTAGCCCCAGGCGCGATACGGTCGCGGCATTCCTGGCTCGCGCTTGCGCAGCAGAAAGAGCGACGCGTACGAGAGCGTGTAGTTGGCGACGAAGAAGAACGAGAGCATGGCGATGACCCGCTCGAATGTGCCAGTCAGCAGGAAGAGAACGCCGGCGATGGTGCTGAGCAGGAGCGCGACGACCGGCGTGCCGCCTTTGTTCACGCTCGCGGCTGCGCGGAAAAAGAGTCCGTCGCAGCTCATGGCATAGAGCGTGCGCGTGCAAAAGATCTGATTCGCGTTCATGGAGCTGAGCATCGAGACGACCATGATGGAGCGTATGATCGGGTCGCCATAGCGGCCGAAAATGCGTGCCGCGACGGAGCCCAGGGCAAAATTATTTCCGGCGATCTCGTTCATGGGCAGGATGTAGAGGACGGCGAGGTTCAGCAGCAGATAGATGGCCATGACCGAAAATACGCTGCCGAAAATGGCGCGGGGCACGTCGCGGCCGGGATCGCGAACTTCGCCGCCAACGTACACGACGCCGTCCCAGCCGTCGATGGTGTACACGACAGCCTG
>DASRCZ010000039.1:0-13083 GCA_035652855.1 Candidatus Acidiferrum sp. | reverse complement strand
TGCTGCAGGTTTGCTTGTGGGCCGCAACGAAGAAGACCAACGTGCGCGCAAAATGGCTGATGCACGCCACCGTGCTGCACATGCCGGTGCTGCTCGCGTTGATGGTGCTGGACAAGGTTCCGCGCTGAGGCTGCGCCGCACTGCCGGCGCGGGGCCGAACCGTGCGCTGAGCGTTAACGCGGCGATACCGTTCGAGCTGCCATCTTCGCCCCGCACGGGCGTTGCAAAGCGCCGCCGGCCAAGTCCTGCCGGTCCGGCGCGGAGTTTCGGCGGACAGGCAAAGGTTCTGTGTTACTGGGGAAGGAACAACCAGGCCGCTGATGTTTACTCAGGCAGCCCTGAATGCGTCGCTGAACGGACTTAGCGCCATCCTGCTCGTTGCGGGATACGCGGCCATTCAAAGCGGCAAGCGCGAGCGGCACAAGAAGCTGATGATTTCCGCCTTCGCGGTGTCCTGCGCATTCCTCGTCTCCTACCTCGTGTATCACTACCGCGCAGGCCATGTGGCGTTTCGCGGACAGGGGTTGGTGCGGCCATTTTATTTCGCGCTGCTGATTTCGCATACGGCGCTTGCGGCGGTGATTGTGCCCATGATTCTGATTACGCTGCGGCGGGCGTGGCTCGAGCGGTTTGACCGGCACAAGGTCATTGCGCGCTGGACGCTGCCCCTGTGGATCTATGTGAGCGTGACCGGCGTGATCGTATATCTGATGGTGTACCAGTTCTACTGAACCGGCGAAAAGCGGGGAACAACCGGATGATCGGCCGGTCCGAACAGCCATTACAGAAAATGCAGGAGCGCCCGCGACGTCGTGTGAACGTAAATGCCGATTTGAACCACGGAAGCGAAGCATTCCGTCATTTCGAAGGTGACGGCGAAGAGGCACGCGTAAAAGGCTTGCGGAGCACTCTCCATCCAGGCGAGCAGCGGGCGGGAAATCCGGCCCCGAAGCCCTTCGGAACGAACAAGGCTTATGGCGGCAATTCCAAGGAGACCGCCGGCGATGATGTCGCCCGGGTAATGAATTCCGAGGTAGATCCGCGCGACAGCGAGAACGCCCGATACATAAAGGAACAGCAATATCCCGGCTCGGCGAGAAACACACAGCAGCGTTGCCGCTAGCGCAAACCAGAGCGCACCGTGATCGCTAGGAAAGGAGTTCCAGCCCAGCAAGCGCTCTGGGTGTACGCCATAGGGCAGTTGAAAGTGAAGAAGCGGATTGCGCAGCGGACGCTCGCGAAATGGCAGAACCGCGGCTACGATTCTGGCAGTCAAAACGGCGCCACCGGTACCGACAATTCCGAAAATGAGATATTCGCGGTCCCGCACCTGACTTTTACTCTTTCGAAACCACGCCCACCAGAACGCAAGCACGACCGGCGCCATTGCCAGCGGATTGGAATCGAGCAGGCCCACAAACGTGTCGAACGCCCAGGAGCGATGGGCAAATCGGTTGAGAAACAAGACAACCTTATAGTCAAAGGGAACAGCGCCTGATGGATATCCGTAAGTGCCGAAAAGATATGGCCATGCAGCCAGCACACCGATGGCCAGCACACACAGAACCAAAGGAGACGTAATCCACAGGGGTTTCTTACCGTACTCTGCGGTCCGCATGTTCTGCTTCCGGACCTGGTGCTCTATACGCCTATAGACGCGACACTGCTCTTCCGCCAGTTAATCCGAAGCGTACCCGCACCGTTAAAATATCGAAACCACAATGGGCTGGTCTGGCGCGAAACCGGCAATACGGCACTTGCTGGCGCAGCCGATCGTCAAGATAAGCGGTTCATATTGCGAGGGAATGCTCAGAATTAACGGATGTGGGAGTGACGCGGCACAAGGGCGCCGATGACAGCATCGGTGAACTCTTCGGTGCCGGCGGAGCCGCCGACGTCGCGAGTGAGATGTTTCCCGTCCCGATAAACTCTTTCGAGGGCGGCTTCGATGCGGCGTGCCGCGGAGCGCTCGCCGAGGTGGTCGAGCATCAAAATTGCGCTCAGGAGCAGGGCAGTGGGATTGGCAAGGCCCTTGCCGGCAATATCGGGCGCCGTACCGTGCACGGCTTCAAACATCGCGGCGTCGTCTCCGATATTTCCGCTGGGCACGACGCCGAGCCCGCCGACCAGCCCGGCCGCAAGATCGCTCATCACGTCACCGTAGAGGTTGGGCAAGAGGAGCACGTCGAACTGCTGCGGATTCAGCACAATCTGCATGCAGGCGTTATCGACGATGAGTTCCTTGTACTCGACTTCGGGATATTGCGCAGCGACGGCGCGGATGGAGCGGAGGAACAAGCCGTCGGAAAGCTTCATAATGTTGGCTTTGTGAATTGCATGGATTTTTTTCCGGCCGTTGCGCTTGGCGTACTCGAAGGCAAAGCGCGCGATGCGGGTCGAGGCGCGTTCCGTGATGATTTTGAGGCTTTCGACGACACCGGGGACGACTTCGTGTTCGAGCCCTGAGTACAGGTCCTCGGTATTTTCGCGCACTAGCACCACGTCGACGCTCTCGAACCGAGACTTAACGCCGGGAAGGTTGCGCACGGGGCGAAGATTGGCATAGAGATCAAGCGATTTGCGCAACGCGACGTTGACACTGGGCGCGCCTCCCGCAACGGCGGTGGCCATCGGCCCTTTGAGCGCGACGTGATTGCGGCGCACGGAATCGATCGCGCCCTGATTCACGGCTTGCCCGGTATTCGCGCCGTCACCGCTGCGTCCGGCGATTTCTTCCCATTCAATATCGACTCCCGCGGCTTCCAGGATGCGCCGGGTGGCGCCGGCCACTTCCGGGCCGATGCCTTCACCGGGGATCAGCGTGACCTTGTGTTTCATAGGAGCATCTATTGTAAGGGAAGCGAATCGGGCGCGGGCAGATGTTGTTGACCGACACGTTCCAGGGCGGAACGAAGGCGTTGTGCAGAGAGCTTGCGTCCTTTGCTATAATGAAGGCGCGAAGAGTCTTGCGGCGCTCGGCTGCAAGCGGAGGCCAGGGGAAATGATCAGTCTTACGCCGGTTGCGAGTTCCAAAGTGAAGGAAATCATGAGCATGCAGAACCCAGTGCCGGCAGCGTTGCGCGTTGCCGTCGTCGGCGGCGGGTGCTCGGGATTCCAATACCACATGGCATTCGAGAACCAAACCAACGAGAGCGACGAAGTCCTGGACTTCGACGGCTTGAAGGTTGCTGTCGACCAAATGAGTTCGATGTACCTCGATGGTGTCGAGATCGATTACATCGAAACGATTGAGGGCGCGGGGTTCAAGTTCAACAACCCGAACGTAAAGAGCACCTGCGGCTGCGGCAGCTCGTTCAGCGTTTAGTTCCGCGCCGGAGCGAAACGTTCGGCGGACTTCCCAGGCTCCTGGGCTTTTGGCTCGGGAGCCTTTTCTTATGTCGGCGAGCATCGCCAGATGGGATGAGAAGCATCGTGCAGCTCCGGATGAGCTGCCGGCTCCGGCAGGCATACTGCGCGAGCTGCTGCCGCTTTTGCGGCCGGGAAGAGAGCTGGATGTGGCATGCGGCACCGGCAGGAATGCGATTTTTCTCGCGGAACGCGGCTGGAGCGTGACGGCGCTTGACGGGTCGAGAGTGGCGCTCGAGAAGCTGCGTCTTGCGGCGGCGGAGCGCGGCGTGCCGGCGGATGGACCTTCGGAGGGTGACCCAGCAGCGGGGAGGAGCGGACGAATCGAGCTGCTGGCGCGCGATCTCGATCGCGACCCGCTGCCGTCCGGCTCATTCGATCTGATTGTGTGCATCCGGTTCCTGCAACGGTCGCTTTTTCCGTGGCTTGAAAGCTCTTTGCGGCCCGGCGGGATGCTGTTGGTCGAGACGTACACGCAGGCACAACTGCAGTTCGAGGGCGGACCGAGGAGTCCGGAGTACCTGCTGGAACGCGGGGAATTGCGCGAGGCATTCCCGGCGCTACGGACGATTTTTTACCGCGAGCTGCGCGCTGGGCAGGGAATGGCGAGCTTGCTGGCGCAGAGGCGCGGGTGAGCGCGCGTGTTCGCGCGCGTGCGGACCGCTGCGCCTCACGCGGCAGGGACGGAGGCTCCTGTGCAATTTAGCGACATTGCTTTTGGACTCTCTGGACCGTATTCTTGAAGCCGAGCATGAAGATAGCGCTCGCGCAGTTCAATCCCACCGTCGGCGATTTCGCAGGCAACTCAGCGCGCATCCTGGCATTGGCCGAGCGAGCCAATCAGCGAGGTGCGGACCTCGCCGTTTTTTCCGAGCTTTGCCTTTGCGGCTATTTGCCGCAAGACCTGCTCGAGCGTCCCGCTTTTATTGACCGCAATCTCCAGGAGCTGAAGGATCTGGCCAAGAAGCTGCCGCTGCCTGCCGTAGTCGGCTTCGCGGGCCGCGTGAAGAACGGGACAGGGAAGTCCGTGGCCAACAAGGCGGCTCTGATTTGCGGCGGGCGCGTGGTTTTCGAGCAGAGCAAGATGCTGCTGCCGACCTACGACGTGTTTGACGAGTCGCGCTACTTTGCTCCGGCCGAGCGGCAATCGAGCTATGGACTGGGCAAAGAGACGCTGGGCATCACCATCTGCGAAGACGCCTGGAACGACAAGAATTTTTGGGTGAACCGGCGGTACGAACGCGACCCCATCACGGAAATCATGGGACAGGGAACTACCCTGCTGCTGAACATTTCCGCTTCGCCATACACCATCAACAAGCGCGCGCTGCGGTTCGAAATGCTGCGCAGCATTGCCGTAAATCACCGGCGGCCCGTGGTTTACGTGAACCAAGTGGGCGGCAACGACAGCCTGATTTTTGATGGCGCGAGCTTTGCGTTAACGGCGGAAGGCAAGGTTGCCGCGCAAGCGTATGCGTTTGAGGAAGACCTGGTGTTGTTCGATAGCGCGGCGGGATGCGGAGAAATTCACGACCAGCCGCACGAGGAAATCGCGTATGCCTACCGCGCGCTCGTGACCGGGACGCAGGATTATGTGCGGAAATGCCAGTTTAAGAAGGTGGTGATCGGATTGAGCGGCGGCATCGATTCGGCCGTGGTGGCCTGCATTGCGGCGGACGCCCTGGGCCCTGAAAACGTGCTCGGCGTTTCCATGCCGGGGCCGTACTCCTCGGAAGGCAGCAAGTCCGATGCCTGCGCCGTGGCGCGGAATCTGGGCATCGATTTCATTACGCTGCCGATCGCGGATGTTTTTGCCGCCTACAAGAAGGCGCTGGCGCCCGCGTTTGCCGGACGAGCCGAGGACGTAACCGAAGAAAACATCCAGGCGCGGATTCGCGGAAACTATTTGATGGCGCTCTCGAATAAGTTCGGCTCGATGGTGCTAAGCACCGGGAACAAATCGGAGATCGCGGTAGGGTACTGCACGCTGTACGGCGACATGGCGGGCGGGCTGGCGGTGATTTCCGATGTGCCGAAGCTGATGGTCTATGAATTGGCGCGGTGGATCAATCGCGAGAGGGAAGTCATACCCCAGTCCACCATCGACAAACCGCCTTCGGCGGAGCTGCGGCCCAATCAGAAGGACGAAGACAGTCTGCCGCCTTACGACGTGCTCGACCGCATTCTGAAAGCGTATATTGAGGACCTGCGCAGCCCGCAGGAAATCGCGGATCACTACGGCTTCGATACCAAGCTGGTCCGCGAGATTGCCTGGCTCGTGGACCGCAATGAATACAAGCGCAAACAGGCGGCGCCCGGGCTGAAAATCACGTCCAGAGCATTTGGGTTCGGGCGGCCGTTCCCGATCGCACAGCGGTACATACCCTGAAAGACGAGGTTTAGCGTGAAAAAGGCGATTGTTCTCTCAGCCATTCTAACCACGGCGCTTGCCTGCGGCGTTACCGCGCAACAGCAGAGCACGGCTGCGCCCGCTGCGAACCCGCAGGCCGCGGAAACGCCGCTGCAGAAATCAATCGAAAGCTATCTGCGAAATCTCTATGCCTTCGGCCCGGACGTCGGCTTGCGCGTCAGCGTGCCGAAGGATACGGCAGTCCCGGGGCTGCAGGAAACCGACATTGAAGTAAAGATCGGCGAAAACCAGCAGTCGGCGAAGTTCTACGTCAGCAAGGACGGACGGTACTTGTTTCGGGGAGAGATGTCCGACATGACCAAGGACCCGCTGGCGGATACGCGATCGCAGATCGAGCTCAAGGATGCCCCCGCAATGGGCGACCCCAAAGCGCCGGTCACATTGGTCGAGTACTCCGATTTCGAGTGCCCCGTCTGCCGAAACTTGCACGATGCGCTGCGCGGAATCCTGCCGCGGTATCCCCAGGTGCGGGTGGTTTTCAAGGACTTCCCGATTGAGCAGCTCCACCCCTGGGCGCGGACGGCGGCGCTGGCCGGCCGCTGCGCGTACCAGCAGGATCCGAAGGCGTTCTGGAAGATGTACGACTTTATTTACGACGGCCAGGACCTGATTTCGGCCGCCAATGCCTGGAACAAAATGCTGGACTTCGCCGACGAGGCCGGCCTGAACGCGGATAGCTTCAAAGCTTGCATGGCGAGCGCCGAAGCGGCCGCGGCCATTGATGCGAGCCGCGCGAACGGCCAGAAGCTGGAAGTCTCGAGCACGCCCACGATTTTTATCAATGGCCGCCGAATCGTTGGGGCCGATGCCCACCTGATCGAGCAGTACCTTACTTACGAGATCGCGCAGGAAAAGAGCAAAAGCGGGAAGAAGTAGGCCGGGCTAAGGCGGTTGGCTGAAGGCAGGCAGGCGAATTCAGCCCGATCCTTTACTTAACATAATATCACTTATAGGACGCCGTGTCAAGAGGAATTTTGTGTTTTCCTCAGGTTTTTGGGGGGCTTTGTTGGTGGGCAGGAAGGCTGGCCGGGGCCGGGTGGGTATCGTTTGGCGGCCGTTCCCATGGGGTGGTGCTGGTGCTAGTGGTATGGGTGCGGTGGTGTCGGTGGTATCGGTCGTATCGGCGGTATTGGTGTTGGGGTTGGTGAGGTCCATTGAGCGAGTTCAGGGCTGCTGGCGCGGGGGGTGCGCCAGCAGCCCTGAACTCGAGGGGCGCTACCGGTGCGGTGAGACGGAAACCGAGCGGTCAGGAGGAATAGCTCGCGGAGGACGGTTCAGAGGAACGCCGAGCTTCGGGGACATGCCCAGCGGGCTTCGCGAGGCGCCATGGTGGACCAGGAAGGGCAGGAGCATCAAGCGCAGGAAGCCGGCGCGGGGCGTCGGCAGTGTTGGCGGCGCTCGGCGAACGACGCTGTGCCGGCGAGAGCCGGTGAAGGCCGTTGGCAGGACCTTAAAGCCGGGAACTACTTCCCTTCCGGCGGCGGGTGGCGGGACGGTCAGTGGGCGGCTTTGGCGGCGAGGGCGCCTGCGGCGGCTCCGATGACGAACCACTTGGCGGCGCGGGCGACGCGGCGCAGGAAACTGCCACCTTTGGCGGCCTGCAGGGCGGAGTCGCGTTCGCGAGTCAGGGTTGCAGTCTTCAGTTTCTCATCGGCCAGGTCGGCTTGCGCGGCGGCGAGCCTGGCCTGGCAAGCCTGGCAATCGAGGGCGAAGTTGTAGAGTGGTTTCAGATCCTGCGCGGGCAGGACGGCTTCATGGGCCGGCGGGGCGTCCGGGAGGAACTTGCCCGGCACTGGGCTGGCCGGTGTCGCTGAGCGCGGGTTTCGCGTATCAGCGGCCTGCTCCCTGGGCTCTTTGGCGGTTTCGGGGACGGAGTGGCGCAGCGCGGCGCGATTGGCGAGTGGCGCGGCGACTGCTTCCGCGGGTGCTGGCCTGGTGTCGCGCGAAGCAGAGGAAGCAGGCGAAACCGACGAAGCAGACTCTCCGGATGGCGCGCTGTGCAGCGTGAGCGGCGCGGGAAGCGGGATTTGCCGCGCGAGCCGGGCAAGGATTTGGTCTGGCGTGAGCCTGGCGGATTTTTGCGCATCAATCGCGGCGAGGGTCCGCGCAAGCTGCGCGTCGCGGTCGTGCTGGCGGGATGCGGCGGCGGCGAGGGATTGCTGCGCGGCGGCGAGTTGCGTGGCGAGCCGGGCGCGGTCGCGGCGGCCGTCGCGCCAGGAGATGAGCAGGACCGCAACGAGCACGGCGGCGAACAAGATTTGCGCAGAACGCAGTAAAATATCGAGTCGCATGGAATTCATCGAGAGGCCGCTCTTCGCGGCTTCAGGGACGTGGACGCAGGCGCGGCAGGTCTGGTGAAAACGGCGAGGCGCTACAGATAGTTGGCGCGGCGGGCGAGGACCTGCGCGGGGTACTGCGGATTGCCGCCGCCGTTCCAAGCGAGCAGGCCGCGCGTGAGGTCGCCGGCCATGGCGTCCAGTTTTTTGCGAAGGAGTTTGCAGCCGACGGCGAGACCGTGCTCCGGATCGCAGAGAGCGGAGAGAAACGGGGCGTCGAACCCCATCTCGCGCGCAACCTGGCCCATCACTTGCATTAAGCCCCAGGAAAAGCCGCGCGCGTACGCTTCCGACGCGGAAATCTTGTTGTTGGTATATAGCGGCGCGACGTATTTTGCGAAAAAAGCCGGCTCGTAGCGCATCGCCCAAGGATCCCAGGCGGATTCCTGTTCAATGATGGCGCAGACCAAGGGCGCATCGAGCTTCTGCGCGGCCGCGGCTTTGCGGGCAAGCGCGACGGATTCTGGCGGAGCGGTCAAGGGCATTCTCCTGGATAACGCAGAGAACGCGGCGCTGCTCCGCGGCCGCGCGGTGCTGGCCGCGGCAAGTCCGCCGCGCAGGCGAGTGTCACAGCGGCTTAGCGGCGGCGGCGATGGCCGGAGAAATCCACAAAATGCACGAGAGGGGCCTCCGCCACGCTGATTCCCTTCTGATCGGCGATCTGGCGGAGCGCGGAGTAAATGTGCGGCAGATGAGTGACGGCGAGATCGCGCACGAAGGCGTGAACAATCTCGTCGTCGCGCATGCGGCGATGCAGCCAGCGGAGAAAGAGCGAGAACTGCACGAGGCCGGAAGCAACCGCCGCGACAAACCCGTACCAATGGAGTGGCATGGGACTCGACTCGAACTAGAACAGAGCGCCGGGGAGCGCGCCGAGGGTGCCGCCGAGCGTCGCGCCGAGCGAACTGAAGAAGCCGCTGGGGCGGGAGGCGTTGGCGCGGACGCTGAGCAGTTCGGCGGGGATGCCGAGGGTGCGGCCGAGGAGATTGGTGTCCACGCCGAAGAGGCCGGAGAGCCCTTGCAGCGCGGCCATCTGCCGCTGAAAGGCAGTGTTGCTGAAGGCGAGCTGGTTTTGCGCGGCCTGGTTCCCTTCCGCGATTCGCTTCTGGCGCGCGAGGTCGTCCGTGAGTTCGCTGAAGCCGGCGGAATTGTTGGCGCGCGCGGCGCGATTCCGCGCGGCTTCGGCGAGCGAATCGAAGGCGCTGGCGATGGCGCCCTGCGACTGGCCGGTGAGGGCGGCTTTGTCGGCGGGGCTGAGGCCCGGATTATTGAGAATGCTTTGGAATTGCGGAATCAGCAGATTGGCGGCCTGTTGCTGCTGGCCGAGGAACTGCTGGTTCAGCGCGTTGATATTCGCCAGCTGCTGATCGGTGAGCTGGCGAGTTTGTGCTTGTGCACCACGGCCCATAAGGAGGCTCCTTTCCAAGCTTGCTGCCGTATGGATGAATTGAGTTCAGATGCGGACGGAGATGGCGACGGTCGCGCCGTCGGGTTGCGTTGCCGTGATGCTGGCCGCGGCGATGCGTGCTTGAATGGCGGCAAGCGCGGTAGCTACCGGCGCGGATTCCTGCGTGTCCTCGGTGTCAAAGATGAATGACGCGGTCAGCGTGACCGGGTCGCTGGGATTGAAGTCCCAGAATGCGGAATTCGTCGTGCTGGGCATTGCTGGCCTCCTTAGGCGCAAAGCTTTTTGCAGTAGGGCGTCCAGGCGTCGTCGCGGATCCAGCCGAGGCGCTCGAGGCGGCGGCCGAACGTGCGCGCGATTTGCGGCGGAAGCCATGCGTGGACGTCCTCGAGTCCACGGACCGAGGCATCGCGGCGCGCGGCTTCATGAAGCGCGAGAAGCGATTGCCAGCGCTGGCGTGGCGTGCCGGCGCGGGGATCGAGCAAGAGATAGGCCTCGGCGGTGAGGCGAAGCAGCGCGGCGCCGAGGGTTTGCCGCGCATCATCCGCCAACACCAGCTTCGTGACAAAGAGCGGATTGCCGGGATCGGGCAGCGCGTAGTCGAAACCTTGGGCGGCATGAATGGCACGCAGCGCGGCGAGGTCTTCGGACTTGTATTCGCGGATCTGCATCGCAGGAATTCGACGGCGCAGGCAGGCCTGCCCCTGCCGCTACAAAAGCGATTGGCGGATGATGCGCGAGCCGGGGTTTGTGCCAAAGCCGTTGCCGCCTCGCGGAACGCCGTTGACAAAAACGCCGCTGCCGCTCGAGGGCAAGGGCGCGGGTCCGCTCGCGCCGCCTCCGGTGACCGGGACCGGCGGCGAGCCGAAGGTGACCGGCGCGGACGGCAGCGAGCCGATATATTGCGAATAGGCGCGCCAGTAGAGCGTCTGATTGCCAAGCTGAAGATAGAGATTCCGCGAGGCGCCCATGAAGTAGACGCGCGGGGAATGGAAGGCGGGCGAAGTGTCGGACTCGGCAAAGTAAAAGAGGCCGGGACGCGCGGCCGAGGGATCGGTGATGGCGATATCGAACCAGCCGTTGGCGGCCTGCACGCTGAGGGAAGCGATGGCGCCCGGCGCCGGGGCGGGCGTGCTCGGATCCACGCCGGAGCGCTGGCTCGAGGCATTCACCGCGGACACAATTTTCGTAAGCGTCTCGTAGAGATACGGATCGCGGTCTTTCAGCGGAGCGAGTTGGGCAACGGTGAGCATGAGCGTTTCGAGATGGCAGCCGGCAGTGCGGCACGATGTGGCGAATGGCGACGAACGCCGGCAGGCTTCCCAGCAGATACGTTGATAGTCAGTACCGTGCGCCGTATGTTGCGCCGCATGAATTGGAAAACGTTTGGGCGATCAGCCGGCGAATCGCGACCAGTATTGATTACCTACGGTTGATTGTGAATGCGATTCGCGTTAACTCGTCTCGGACCGCGTTAAGCGAACGGCGTATTCGTCCGAGACTCGCTGCATCATACGGACCGGGATATGGACTATCCGTTACGACGCTTTTCAAATCAGCCCACACGCTCTTCAATTGGGAAAAGTTAACCGTCCCCATGTCAATGTCGCAATGCTTCAGGCCCTCTTCGATTGAGCGTATCGCGTTTGAGAGTTCACGGTCCGCGAGAGTTAACGATTTCATTTCCGCCGATGTTAGCCTCTCAGATCCGCACGCGTGAGTCGCCCGCGTAAGCGTGCTTAAGGCATTTCTCGCGTCCCGCACCACCTCTAACAACAGGTCAGTGTCGGCCCTTCTTTCTGCCGACCGCCTCGAATAAGCATATTCAACGAAGGCGCCGACGAAAAGAAGGACTACCGCATCCAGAACACTGCCAAAATCCAGCGAATAGCTGACCTCTTCCCAGTGCATGCAAAAGATGACTACCGTGACGACTAGAATGCCCCCACCCATAAGTGCTGCAGCCGCAAGCCACATCCACCTCATTTGCGCGTTGTTGCTTCATCCACATATTTCCAAATCTGGTCGACGAGATACGGTTCGTCAGCGCAGTGGATTTCAAGGACTCTTCGCACTTCTTCTACTCCGAATTCGCGCGCCAAACCACCGAAGGCTTCCTCTAAAAAAGAGGTAGGGTAGCCTGCGGCGCCGTCAAGTTCTACAAAAAGGCTCGCCCCTGCGTCGCGAGCTGCGACGAACCGTGGCCTAAGAAGTTCAGCCAGAAATTGCTCGCCTGAAAACTCGCCCTCTGTGCGCTTGCGTGGCCCAGGAAACTCGGTAAATTCCTTGGCAATACTCAAATCTAAGCGGGAAGCTATCATAATCCGATCTCCCAATATAATAGTGTACCAACGAACTCCTTGGGAAGCACGACGTATGTTTCGGATTCGGCATTCCCGTTGGCATGGTTGCTGATGATCGTCAGATTTTTGATGCGTCCAGCGCGGCAATGGGCATACATCCCCGGTATTCCATTGCCCCGCCCTGCTTCGCGCGTAGTGGACGGTATTTCCCCTTTGAAAATTTGCTTGAGAAGTTGAGCTGAGTTCAGCACCCGTAGGTTGCTTAAGAGCGACAATTTCAGCGTTAAATTATGACTACCGAAAATTCCTACGCCTCTGTCTAGGAATGTGAAGCAGGCACAGTGTCGGTCCTCGTCGACGTATACGGATGCCCACCAAGGCTCCCGTGAATCCTCGGATCGGGAGGCATGATTCCAGGTGTTGAGCATCGCCTCTGAGAAAACACTGTAGCTTGGTTGGTGGGGCAGTGCTTGGCCCCTCAGCCGTTGGTTAGCAAACTGTATTAGATCAGTAGCTAAGAATTGGTCAAAACGGTTATTGAACGCTTCGCTGCTGCGAGTGAATCTGGCAATCCTGCCCATCTCTGCATGCTCGCGGGCGCCGACTCTGCTATGAACGTAATTTCGAAATCCGGACTCGTTGAGCATTTTCTTGGGAGCTGCAGATCTCGGCACGTTCCCTTTCACATGGGCGCCGGTAGACTTGCATCGGTGAATTGCCGCGAGCAAACCTGCGATCGCATCAGGCGTCATGCTTTCCACATTTGAAAGGTTAACGATGACGTTACGACGTTTCGCCATGTGCTCCATTTGGTCAAAGAAATCAATCATTCCAATGGGGTTGTGAATAATGGAAAACACCCTTGGTCCGGAAACTATGCCGTCCTTCTTGAAATGCTTCGGGCGCGCGTGCCCTAGATGGCTTTTCGCCTTTCTCCTGCGATAGTCCGTGAACCGCGTCTTCGCCCGGAGCTCGTGCCGGGACCTTGACGCCAGATATCTCTTCCACTTTTCGCCTACGATTAGCTTCTTCAATGGTTATACGAGAATTATATCATCAGCCCCAATGCAATTAAGTGCTACATAGGTTTTCTGGCGTTAATTTAGGCCGCGGACGGGGGCCCAGGGGTCGGTGCGGAGGGACGGCGTGAATTTTTGGAGGCGGAACCAGGCGCCGGGCTGCGGGGCGCCGGGCGGGCTGACGGCAATCTGGAAGGCCACGCGTTCGCCGAGAACGTTGATG